>JANPIA010000281.1:0-6893 GCA_031424735.1 Segetibacter sp. | reverse complement strand
CCCTATCCCAACTTAACTGTTGTGCTGCTTTATTAACCTCACCATGACCGGTAACTTTCACCCTGCATTCAGGATTAGCTTTAAGCTGCTCGGCTACACTTGCAAGCACTGTTTCCGCATCGCGGCTTATTCTAACGCTCTTTCCTTTAAACTGTATACTTGGTAGGTTAGTAATGTTGCATCCCAATTTTTCACCGGTTTGCTTGCCATTCTTTACTAAATCCCGCAATTCCTTACAGCATTCAGGCTCTGGGCAATTCCCTATACCATCTTCATTCACAGGGAAACAGCTCTGGAGTGTGATAAGTTCTTTATCTCTGTAGTCTGGCACACCATCACCATCAGTATCCAAACCAACGCCATGAGTGTCTACAGGAGCGCCTTCAGGTGTGTTGGGTTCTAAATCAAATTGGTCCGTAACGCCATCACCATCTGCATCATCAAGCTTAACTTTCGGAAGCTTCATATGCTTAGGATTATTCAATTCGCTGTAAGCAAATTCAAGTGGGTTCATCCACCATAATGGTGGTATCCTCTTTTTAGAATTGCCTACATTGAAGTTAACTCCTACGGAAACAAACCCGATATTATCCCATTCAGAAGTAAATACCGGATTGACTAAGTCACCACTTTGGCGAAACCAACCATCGATATAATCGTCCCGTGTTGCTATTCTTTTATATTCTCCACTTAAAGATGTTCTTTTGGCAATTCGATATTCAAATCCAAGACCAGATGTAAAGCAATGACGAAGGTTAAATTCATTAGGCGCATCAGGGCGACGGTCGTTAACCAACGCACGGGTTTCGTAATTTCCATCCATCATCGTTCTCAAATCTTCACGAATAGTTTTACGGGGTACGTTAGTAGTGGCAATATTTTCAAACAAATAGCGGGCACCGGTTGCATCTTCCAAATCCAAAGTCGTTTTATACATTAATGCAGTGTACCCTAATATACCGTACAAATTCCAACGTCCTTGCTTGGAGTGAAACATAATGTTATTCAAAGAAACCAAACCTTCTATTGATGGAACAAAAGCCGCAGTGCGATGGCTATGAATATAACCACGGGGAGCGTTCTGATATAAAGCCTGAATTTGTGGGTGATTATTGAAGTTCCTGTTGCGCTGGTAATCTAAACCCAACATGTTATAATAAGCACCAGAAACTCTAACAGACAATACATAACCCAGGGATTTTCTTAATGAAACACCTATTCCTGAGGCGTAACTACTTATTCCAGAGCCCGGGCCTTTTAATGCAAGAGGCGCGTCTCCGTCTACCCAAGGAAAGCCAGCAAATACACCAACCTGCCACATATCTCTAGGCTTTGCCGGGAAATTATGATTGTTATTCATAAAATCTCCTTGCTGAGAGAGATTTCGCGGAGCGATGTAAGAAGTGTCAAGATAATTGTGCGTTCCTCCTAATTGCCCAAACGAATTAATGGTTATCAAAAAGCTAACTAAGAGTAGAAATTTTCTCGTATTCATAAATTTAGATAATTAAAGAATTTCAATAACGAAGAAACAGCAATATAATTATAACAGTTTCACAACAAAAATAATGTACGCAATTGTATATGATATAAAAAGTCAACAAAAAGTTGCATATAATCTTTATATATTATTACATATTGGACAAAAAAATACCTCCCTGATAAAGGAGGTATTTTTATTTATTTAAGACCCTTATCCTTTCTTAAGATTTGGATGTGGAGCAGGGACAGTATTCGGTCCTTCTTCGGTTGTACCCATTAAGTCAACTGTGTTAACATCACCTTCAGTTCCATAGGAGAAGATAAACCTGTCTTCAGCTATGCCTTGTCTTTCAACCAAGTACCTGATAACTGAGTTTACCCTATCCCAGCTTAACTGTTGTGCACGTTTATCACTTGCACCGTATCCTGTAACCTTTATTTTGCAGGTAGGATTTGCTTTGATCTGTGAGGCAGCGCCAGCTAAAACAGCTTGTGCATCTTTACTTAAAGTTGCGCTACCTGCTTTAAATTGTACACTTGGTAAATTACCAACTGCGCAATCACCTGCTGCACCCATACCACTCTTCATATTAGCCATTGCATCTTTCAATTCTTTACAGCAAGCTGGCTCTGGACAGTTACCTACACCATCCGCATCAACTGGTAAACATTTGTTAGGTGTAAGAAGTTCTTTATCCTTATAATCAGGAACACCGTCCATATCAGTATCTCTTGGAGCACCACGTACATCAACAGCAACGCCTGCCGGTGTATTCGGATCCAGGTCAAACTGATCTGTAACGCCATCTCCATCTGCATCAGGTAAAATTGGTTTTGGCAGTTTCATATGCTGTGGAGCATTCAACTCGTTATAAATAAAGTTGTTTGGGATAATCCACCATAAAGGCTGTACATGCTTAGCCTTATTACCCATGTTAATGTTTAATCGCAAACTGGTGAAACTAAGAAGGTCGTTTGATTTACCTTTATTGATAGCATCCATGTTGTCGTCAAAACCATATGTGAAACGTTGCTCAAGCCCGATATTTATTTTATCATTTAGTTTATGGGCAAAACCCAAACCCGTTGTAAAGGCATGCCTAATTAATTGATTGTCATTCACACGGCCTGCATTTGCACGGTTGCCATTTAATGCTCCGCCATTATTCTCATATTTTAAATCCATTGCATTTTTAAGAGCTTTTCTTATGTCCTTCCTAGGGCGATCAAAATTAAAAGTTGCCGGTGTAATGTTATAAGGTGCACCGTTAGAATTTAAAGCATCAACGTCAACATCCATAAACAAAGCACTGTAACCAATGAATGCGTAGAAATCATTTTTAGGATTGCCCCTGTAATGGCTTGTATTCAAAAATGAAGAAACCAATTCAACTGCTGCCTGATGTGTAGCATTACGATATGCTGCTACAAACTGGCGATTTCCTGGAAGGTAAATTGCACGGTACGGATCATTAATATTGTTGCCTGGTAACTGATTTGGAATAGTAGTTCTGTAATCTAAACCATAATTAAATGATCCAATATAACTGCCTCTCAATGAAAAGGTATGGCTTAATGATTTCCTAACAGAAAGTCCGCCTCCAAAACCTGGGCGTGGAGAAACATCGCCAACGATAAAGGAAAAACCTCCGCTTATTCCAAGCTCCCACTGATCGCGGGGACGGGCAGGATAAGGGTACTGATTATTTAAGAACTCACTGTGTTGAGGAAGTAATTTCGTAGGGATTTTCGATGAATCTCTCCAATCATACCCTGCATCACTCTGCGCGAAAGTTGCAGATGAGAAGAGGCTGATTAAGCCTAGTAGTAGTTTGAACTTTTTGCTTGCCATAGAAGTTGTTATATTTTGTGTATTAGTAAATCTGTTAAAGAGTTGTTGCAAAAGTAGGCATTGAACATGAAATACCAAATTTTTACAATTTAATTTGATATATACTGATTTAGGCTCTTAAAAAATTATTCCAAAATCTGAACAGCCTGTTAAATTAAAAATAATGACTTTTTTGCTGAGTTTAACCCACAATGTAGAAATAATTTCTCATTATACTTCTTAGTGGTTTAGTTACACCATTTACTATATTGCGGCTGAAGCAACATAAATGAAGATAGCTAACAAAATAATAGCAGAAGAGATTAAACAATTCGAAAAATCTTTCAGGAAAGCGGTAAAGAGTAATGTTTCACTCCTTGATAAGATTATGCAGTATATAGTGAATAGAAAAGGAAAGCAGATGCGGCCGATGTTTGTTTTACTCAGTGCAAAAATGGGTGGAGAGATAAACGAAGAAACATACAGGGCTGCCTCACTTGTAGAACTCCTGCACACTGCCACCCTTGTGCACGACGATGTTGTGGACGAATCTTTTGAGCGCAGGGGTTTCTTTTCAATCAATGCTCTTTGGAAAAATAAGATAGCCGTCTTGGTAGGAGACTATCTTCTATCCAAAGGCTTATTACTTTCTTTGGAGAATCATGATTATAAAACCCTTCAAATACTATCTACAGCGGTAAAATTAATGAGTGAGGGTGAACTGCTTCAAATTGAAAAGGCAAGAAACCTGAATTTAAAAGAAGAGGTATATTTTGAAATTATCAAGAATAAAACTGCCTCGCTGGTAGCCTCCTCCTGTGCAGCAGGCGCAGCAACTACCTTTAAAGATGAAAGCCAGGTAGAGAAGTTGAGGCAGTTTGGAGAAAACGCTGGGATCGCTTTTCAAATTAAAGATGATTTATTTGACTACGGCAACTCCGATATTGGCAAACCAACTGGCAACGATATAAAGGAGAAAAAGCTAACACTGCCGTTGATTTACACATTGAACAATGTAAATTCAGTTTTAAAAAATGAAATTATTTATATAGTTAAGAATAAGAACACGGATAAAGACCGGGTAAAATTTGTGATAAATGAAGTTCAAAAAGCGGGAGGAATGACCTATGCGCAGGATAAAATGATTGAATACCGCGATAAAGCACTCAGCTTTTTGTACGAGTTTCCTCAAAGTGAAGTTCGGGATGGGCTGGAGGACCTGGTTAGATATACCACAGATCGCCATTACTAGAAATGCAAAAAAGATGGAAAATATTAAAAAGTGATAAAGAAGAGGTTGAAAAACTTCATGAAGCACTGAAAGTAGGGCATTTGCTGTGCGAACTTTTGGTACAAAGGGGATACACCACTTACAACACCACTAAGGATTTCTTCCGGCCTCAACTGGACCACCTGCACGATCCATGGCTGATGAAAGACATGGAAAAAGCGGTGCAACGCATTACCGATGCTTTTGATAATGGCGAAAGGGTTATGGTATATGGCGATTATGATGTGGACGGAACCACATCTGTTGCCAGTATGTACCAGTTCTTACATGCACTTTACCAAAATCTTGAATTCTACATTCCCCACCGTTACCGCGAAGGTTATGGCATTTCCAAAGTTGGTATAGACCAGGCTAAAGCCAATGGCATTAAGCTTATAGTTTCATTGGATTGCGGAATAAAATCTGTGGAACTAATTGGGTATGCAAAAAAACTTGGGATAGATTTTATCGTTTGCGATCACCACTTACCCGATGCAATTTTGCCACCAGCCGTTGCCATACTCAACCCTAAACAAAGCGATTGTAAATATCCTTTCAAAGAATTGAGTGGCTGCGGCGTTGGGTTTAAGTTGATGATGGCGTTGGCAGATAAACTATCACTTCCGCCAACTTCTTATCTCCAATACCTTGACCTTGTAGCCACAGCAATTGCCGCAGACATTGTACCCGTAACAGGAGAAAATCGTGTGATGGCTTACTATGGTTTAAAAATGGTGAACGAGGCTCCTTGTGTGGGCATTAAAGCTTTAATGCAACTGGCTGGGATGGAGAAGGAAATGTTTCTGACTAACCTTGTTTTTATAATCGCACCCCGTGTTAATGCTGCGGGACGAATGGATGATGCCCGCAAAGCTGTACAACTATTTATTGAAAAGGATTGCGATAAAGCAAAGGAATTTGCGGAAATGTTGCATACTGATAATGTAGACCGGCGGGAAGCGGACAGCACCATTACTATGGAAGCGCTGGAATTTATCAAAAGCGATCCTTTGTGGATGAGTAGAAAAAGCACCGTGGTTTACAAGGAACATTGGCATAAAGGCGTGGTGGGTATTGTTGCTTCGAGGTTGATTGAAACTTATTTCAGACCAACCGTGGTATTAACTAAAAGTGGTGAGGTAGCGGCAGGCAGTGCCCGCAGTGTACCCGGCTTTAATTTGTACGAAGCCATACACGCATGCCGCGAACATTTGATAGGGTATGGTGGGCATTTTGCTGCCGCTGGGATGACTTTATTGCCCGAAAATGTAGTGGCATTCAGTAACAAATTTGAGGAAGTGGTAAGTGCTACAATAACCCCCGAACAATTAATACCCGAAGTGGTGATTGATGCAGAAGTTGCCTTTACTGATCTCAAGCCATCGTTCTATAATATCCTTAAACAAATGGAACCTTACGGTCCCGATAATATGCGCCCCTTATTTATTGCAAGGGGCGTGATGGACAGCGGCTTTAGTAAGGTGGTGAAGGAACAACACATCAGGTTTGTGGTTAAGCAGGAGAACGCAATTTTTACAGGAATTGGTTTTAATATGGCTGAAAAATTTGAGCTCCTGCTTTCAAAAAAGCCGCTTGATATTGTTTTTACACTGGAGGAAAACGAGTGGAACGGCGAAACAAATTTGCAGTTGAAAGTGTGCGACCTGAGGCTTTCGGAAGAGAAAAACGGTGTGGCGGAAAAAGCTGAACAAGGCGTTGCCGATGAACGGATTGCGACGCAACAAAAGCACCATAGCATTCCCTGAAGCTGGTATCAAAAAACTAAAACGTAAATGTCTTTTTAAGCAGGCGAGATGTGATTTTACCCTTTACGGAAGTTTCCTTTACAAACTGATTGCCCTTTAAATAAAAGCTCCAAACCTCCCTGGTTTTTGGGTCGACGATGAAATACTCTTTCACGCCAAACTTTTCGTAGATGGGTTTTTTTCTTTCTGTATCGTGTTTTTTGTTTCCGGGCGAAAGGACTTCGACTAACAAATCCGGCGCGCCCTTTACACGACCATCTTTTACAATGTGCATGCTTTGGTTGCTGATGAAAACGATGTCGGGTTGCAAAGCGTTGTTGCCATCAAAAAAAACATCGAGTGGCGCTACCAGGCATTTGCCCAACATATTTTCTCTTACGTAAGTATTCATTGTGGTAAACAAATCACCAAGAATATCCTGGTGCTCGAACGATGGCGCTGGCGACATATAAATTACATTGTTGATTACCTCGGCAAGTGTGCCTTCGGGAAGCATTTCGAACACCTCCATAGCGGTGCGCGGCGGTAGTTTGAATTTTTGTGC
>JANPIA010000280.1:0-5735 GCA_031424735.1 Segetibacter sp. | reverse complement strand
TTACTTCGTCAGCACACCGGAAAGCAGCAATAGATGCCTGTGAAGAAACGGTGGAAAGAATTAAAGCAGAACTACCAGTGTGGGGCAAAGAATTATTTCAGGATGAATCTTATCAATGGAAAGAAAATAAATAATTATGGTTGACATCACATATAAAGTAAAAAGCCTGCGTAAAGCCATTGCCACAGCGGTAGTAAAAGTGTCGAAACCAGAAACGATTGCGGCTATTGAAAGCAAGCAGGTGGCCAAAGGCGATGTTTTTGAGTTCAGTCGTGCTGCGGGTTTGCTGGCTGTAAAAAAAACAAGCGATGTTATTCCCGACTGCCATCCATTGCCCATTGAGTTTACCTCCATCACCCATACCATTGAAGGATTGGAAATTACGGTTAGGGTTGAAGTGCATACTATTTACAGAACCGGTGTTGAAGTGGAAGCCATGCATGGAGCGGCCATCACTGCCCTCACCATGTACGATATGTTGAAGCCCATTGATAAGCACGTATAAATATCAACCATTAAACTACTTAGTAAAAAAGGTGGTAAAACGCAGTACACCGATTACCCAACAGAAACATTACGGTGCGCCGTAGTAGTTTGCTCAGACAGTGTTTCAGCAGGAACCAAACAGGATTTTGCAGGCAAAGCGGTCATCAAAAAATTACAGCAGGTTGGTTTAAATACATCCTCCTACGTTATCATCCCCGACGATTTTGATACCATACAGATGAAAGCAAAAGAGTTAGGCACAAGCGATTTTAACATCGTTATTTTCACCGGCGGAACCGGTTTGTATAAACGTGATGTTACCCCGCAAGCCATCGAGCCTTTAATTGATAGAAACATTCCCGGGATTATGGAAGCTGCCAGGAGCTATGGACAGGAGCGTACCCCTTATGCCATGTTATCCCGTGGTGTAGCGGGTTTCATCAACAATACATTGTTCCTCACATTGCCAGGTTCAACCCGCGGTGCCGAAGAAACGATGGATGCATTGTTTCCCTACATCATTCATATTTTTCATGTAGCTGAGGGGTTGAGGCATACCAACGATTAGTGTTTTTTTTGGGGTGAACTTTAATAATTCTAATTATCATTGTTAGGTATTCACGCGTCATTGCGAGGAACGAAGCAATCTGCATTCTGAATTGTAAATCTCTTTATTCTATTAGAGCCTTTTACATGTCTTTAAGTTCGTTTCCCGGCAGTGTTGTTTCTTTCTTTTCCTCGATGAAAAGAAAGTAACCAAAGAAAAATCAAGAAATGATAACAGCCCATTTCTTTCGTTGTTCCCTGACTTAACTTTTGTACTACTGTGGCTTCAACGTTTGCATTTCATGCCAGTTCTTTTGTGATTGATGTATGGCACGAATGAACAAAACCTATTGCGATACCTTCATATAAAGTTGGTAATTATGCATATTTCTTTGTCTTATAATAGCTGTAATAAAGTGTCATTGGCAGCGGAAGGTGCTAAAATGAAGCAATCCACTTTATGATTAGTGCAAGCTTTATAAAACAATCAACGGTTTGCTTTCCCTAAACGTGTTCGAAAAAGGCTGTTGTTGCTCGCAATCACGAAGAATGGCTTTATCACACAAGGACAACTTCAGTATATGGATATGACTTCAGTTTACAGAGAAACGCGAATTCAATATTTCAAATTTTTAAAAAATGTTGCCTCAATGCTCCAGCGGAGCATCCTGTTTATAGAAAATTAGAATTTGAAGTTCTTTGGCTCCGTAGGTGCCACCGAAATTTGAGTGAATTGTAAACACCTACGGATCTCAATTGATTGTAACGTTATTTTCTATTAACAGGACGCTTTTACAGAGCAAAAAACAAACGAAAAAGATTTGTACACACCGTATGTAAAAGAGTACGGCGGATAAGCCCCAGCCGCTGAAGGGGCTAACCCGCATAAAATGAGACTTCGACTTTTTTGCTACAGCCGAAGTGTGCGACGCAACAACAGATCAATATAATTCCAATGCCTGTACCAAAAGAAATATTAAGTTCATTGGTACAAGGTTTAATAGCATATCAAATTGTTCAGAAAAAAATAAATTCATTCAATGACAGGCGTTGTTTTATGTGGCGGGCAAAGCACCCGGATGGGAAGTGATAAAGGGATGCTGTTGCAGAACTCAATAGCATGGGTGCAACTTGCTGCAAGTAAGTTGATGGCGGTTGGGCTACCTGTTGTGCTCTCCGTTAACGGGCAGCAATATTCGTTGTATAAAAGTTGCTTTCCCGATGATGTCTTAATAATGGATGATGAGACGCTTGAAACCGGTGGTCCGTTAAAGGGAATTTTGTCTGTGCATCTGCAGCATACCAGAGAAGATTTGTTGGTGCTTGCATGTGATATGCCCGCTATGCAAACGGAAGTATTGCTTCAACTGATTTCGGCAAGTAAAACGAATGTTGCTGAAGCTTTTGTATTTCGCAGCCCTGAACATATTGAACCGCTTTGTGGTATCTATACATCGCAGGGGCTGGCAAAAATTCATGCTGAAATGATGAATGGTCAGCTTAAAAAACACAGCATGCATGCGGTTCTTGAAAGGTTGAAAACTTTATATCTCTTCATGCCAATAGAGTATGAACGGTCGTTTGCCAACTTTAATTCGCCCGGCGATTTAGTGGGTTTGCAATTGTAAACTTGTTTCTTCCACCGGTATAAAATCCTCTTTGGCTGCGCCGCACAGCGGGCATTCATAGGCAACCGGCAAGTCTTCAAATAGTATCCCTGCAATTATATTATTGTCTTCATTGCCTGCCGCATCATATACTGTAAAACAATGTTTGCATTGATGAATTGTTTTAACGGCGGGTGTTTTTGCAAGCTGGGTTGCCACTGATACGGGTGAAGCGTGTTTGATTATTTTTTTACCATTCCGCATTTCATAAAAGAACTTACAAAGTGAAACAAGGTAAGTGCCGAGATGTTCCTTTTCCACATTGTGCCTGAACGAAATGAAGTCGAACGAATTTGGGTTGAAACCGTTGGTGTACAATATTTCAAACCGGTCCAGCGACTTCAGTCTTTCCGTGTTTTTAGTTTCGTGCTTTCTGATAATGACTGAACCAAACATGCCGGAGTGTGGTTTCATTTGTACAGCGAAACTTACTCCATAGGTTCGTACGTCTTCCTTATCGAAGAAACGGATGATATGCCGCTTCAACAGCAACCCTTCTTCGGTGTTATCTTCTACCAGCCAGTTAAGCTCATTGGCAGCGTGGCGTACATTAATGCGGTACCTGCCCAGCACATAATCCCACATATGCCGGTGCGCTGTTTCAATGCCTTTAATGATGATGCTTTTCCAGGGGGTGGTGTATAGCTGACCGATTTTAGTTTCCAGGCAAACCGCGCAAACATCTGCCAGGAAAGAAACCGGGAACAACTCATCGCGCCGGTATATGCCCAGCCAGTAATTGTTATCGTACCTGTTGAAGCCTTCATAATACGGAAGCGAAAAATCGGGCAGTGCAAGTGGCTTTTCTACAGGCTTGGAAATAAACGACGAATTTGATTTTACCTGCTGATACAATTCATCGCCATCTGTATATCCTTCATTTTTTATGGATAACAATTCTTCTATGTTCTTCGATAAAGATGGCAGGTCGTTGGTGTACACCAGTTCGGGAAAACAATAGATGGTTTGGGTTTTGGGAAACCGGATGTACAGGTACCAGAAATGCGCCGCGGGGGAAGATATCCAGTTGAGGTGCCCTGTAAAAAACGGGACAAGACTTTGCGTGCTGTCGCAGATGTTAATCTTTAATGTGGGCTTGTAATCAAACAAGTTGAACACATCTTTATAAACACCTTCGCGAAGCCAGCTATCTGTTGTAAAAGTGCCTGCAGCAGGGTAGGAGCTGATGATGTTTGGTAGCGCTTCTTTCTTTTTGTAGTAGTGAATATTATTGCTAAGGCAAGTGTCTTCGAATGTGGCAAAGTGCTTAATGGGCACATCGAGTATCAACTGCTGGCGCAGCCCGAAACGAACATGCTGTACCTTACATGCCAAAGCAATTTCAAGCACTTCTGCAAGATAGCCGGGTGATACAATGCCACCCGTGAAATTGATATGAACCGTTTGTGTTTGAAGCATGTTGTTGACTGTTGAATGATGAATGATGTAGGTCGGGTTATGAGTTATGAGTGATGAATGAAGAGGTGATTGTGGACTTCGAATCATTCTTAACTCATAACTCTAAACTCATAACTTTTCCCCTCGCTACCATTTTTTCCAAAATAGCCTGCACTTCGGGGCGGCAGCTTCCGCAGCCAACACCTGCGCCTGATGCAGTACATAATGCCTTTAATTCTGTATGTCCTTGGTTTATTTTATTCATGATATTTCCTTCGCCAATACCACCGCAACTGCAAATCAGCTTGCCAATTACCGGTTCAACTTCCTTGCCCGAACGGAGCAACTGCAATCTCTTTTCAGAAAGTTCCATCTTGTTTTGTATAAGTTCTTTATACTCGAGGAACTCCGTTTTATCCCCGATCAATATCGCTCCCACCAGCACATCGTTGTGGATGATACATTTCTTATAATATCGTTTTGCCTTGTCAATAAAGATCACTTCTTCATAAGCTGGATCGTCGGTTGCCGCTTCGGGTAAGCCCAGCGAAACCAATTCTGTTCCATGCATTTTTAAAATGTTCATCAGCAACGAGCCTTCGTAGTATTGCGATATGTCGCCGCTTAAATGCCGTGCAACAATTTCCGCCTGTTGCTCTGCCGCAGCAGTAATTCCGTACAGGAAGCCTTTGAATTCTGCTATCTCGCCAATGGCGTAAATGTTCGGGTCGCTGGTTTGTAAATAATCGTCCACTACCACGCCACGTTTATGTTCCAGCCCGCATGATTTTGCTAATTCAATATTCGGGATGGTGCCGATGGCTATCACAATTGCCTGGCAGTCTATTTCGCGTCCACTCTTTAATCGAATACCGCTGATGCTTTCTTTTCCGAGGAAGCGATCTATTTCATCATCATAAAAAATATCAATGTCTTTGTCTGTGAGCTCCTCATGCAGCAACTGGCTTCCAAGTATATCCAATTGCCTGTCCATCAAACGCGATATGCGTTGCACGATCGTTACCTCCACATTCACTTCCCGCAACGATGCCGCCAGTTCAATACCCAATAAGCCACCGCCCAAAATGATGACTTTACCTTTTGAAGGATCAACATGATATTTGAAGTTGTCTGCATCTATTCGTGTGCGCATGGTGAAGATGCCTTTCATGTCGGGTATATCTTTGAGCATGATAGCGCGGCTTCCGGTAGCCATCAGCAGTACATCGTAATGATGAACATTGCCGGTATGATCGGTTACTGTTTTTTTGTCGCGGTCAATATGCTCGATGCTTAACCCCCTGTGTAGTTTGATGTTGAAGTCGTATTCTTCTTCATCTTTCATCTTTACCAACTGCTTCCACTCCTGCACGCCGCTGATGTAATCAGGTAACATCACCCGGTTGTAAAAAGGAAAATCTTCTTTGCTGAATATTTCTATTTCATCAACGGTGTTTAATGCGCGATAGCTTTTTACAAAACCATATGCGCCTGCACCCGCGCCAATTACAATTATTTTTTCTTTCGCTTTTTTATAAAGCTGAACCTGTACCGCAGAAAATTTAAAATCGGGTTCTTTTGAAATGGGATCAACAAGGTTATTGGTAAGGTTGTTTGCGCGGTTCAGGTCGCTGTTCA
>JANPIA010000279.1:0-6300 GCA_031424735.1 Segetibacter sp. | reverse complement strand
TCGTATTGCCTTTTTGCAGAAGCATCCGCCAGATACAATGCTTTTGAAATATTATTTTCAATTACTTTTTCATCCGGATCGAGGGTAAAAAAATATGTATGGAACATTCTTAGATGATCCCTTGCCTCTACGGGTATGTTGTCTTTCCTGCCTGCAGCAAATGCTTCAAGAGCCTTGTCACCAGCTAGGATATAGATTCGGTCTTGCACCTGTTGGGAAAGTTCATAGCCCTTATATAGGACGAATCCGCATAAAAGAAAACAGCCGGCTATTAAGACTATAGAAAAAGCCCTGATATGCCTGAAAGCAGTATCAATATTTTTAACTTGTCTGAACATTGTTTATGATTTTCCTGAGAGTTTATCGTGCATGTAACCACTTCCCTTTTCATTGAAGTACCCTTCACTAATGTTGTTGGATGCCATTCCCTGTTGTACCCTGGATGCGGCATTACCAAATGCGTCAGCAGCTATACCGGTTGTAGAAGACATGGTGCTAATAACAGAACGGCTACTGCTGGCAGTGAGACTTGTAACTTTATAAAGAAGTGTATTGCCCCCGCCGGCATGAACGATATAGTTCGCAACAGAGGGAACCGTGAAGTATCCCACAATTCCAATGATCATGAAGATGAGGTAGGCGCTGTCGGTGGATGAAAAGAAAGTGTCACCATAGTCCTGTACCTGCTGTATGTCCAGCTTCAACATATTCTCCTGGATCTTACCAATGATACTGCCAAAGATGTTTGCAACCGGAAGCCACAGAAAGATGTTGATATACCTTGCCAGCCAAACGGTAAGCGTATGTTGGAAGCCGTCAAATACTGCCATACCAAAAACAAGCGGGCCCAGTATGGCAAGAACAATTAAATAAAATGTACGAATGGTGTTGATGCACAGCCCGGCTGCTTCAAAAAGTATACGGAGTATTTCACTGAGCCATTGCTTGATTGAATTTCGAAAATTATAGGATGCCTTTGCCATCGCAAACTTGATATCATTACCTATGCCGGCAACAATACTTTCCTCGGAAGGATCTTTACCTTGATGAGTGTACTTATACCATTTATCTCGGTCGCCAATACCACTTTCACCTACATACATTTGCCATACATCTGAATTTTTGATGGCATCTTCCTTCTTCTTTAGTAATGCTGTTATAGCCTTGTTTGAATCATCAACCATTGTAGCTGTGCCGGTAACCGTCGGCTTCATAACACCGTTGATCATTGCAATAACGGAAGGAAAAATGATTACCGCGAAGCCAAGCACGAAAGGGCGAAACAAGGGATAAAAATCTATTGGTTCTGCATTGGCGATATGTCGCCAAACCCTTGAAGCAATGTACCATGTAGCTGCAAATCCGGCGATGCCTCTGCCCACACCAATCAGTTTGCTGCACAGCGGCAACATATCCTCATACAATTGTTCCAGAACAGAATGCAGGCTTTTAATTTCAACTGCAAATCCTTGTGACCATCCGCTTAATGGGATAGCAAATCCTGCCAACAGGCAAAGAGCCCATACACACTTTTTCATACACACATATTTTATTTCTTACCTACTTGATTCCATATAATTGCTGCACTCCTTTTACGTCATTTGTTTCTTTAGCCCGCTGGAGCGCGAGCATATGATTACTGGTATTGAAGTCCCCTATGAACGAAAGCTTATCCATCATATCAGCATAAATCCGATCAATAGCAGCCAGCCTTTCATCATCACTCATGCGTAATTGTTTTGCTGTCACAATAAGGGTGAGCTCGCCGAGATTTCCAAGACTCTTATCGATCAATTGCGAATAGACCGAAGCC
This sequence comes from Segetibacter sp., assembly GCA_031424735.1. GTDB lineage: Bacteria > Bacteroidota > Bacteroidia > Chitinophagales > Chitinophagaceae > Segetibacter. The sequence continues at coordinate 4,487 of JANPIA010000279.1, read as the reverse complement.
AAGTAAGCGATCTCCTTGCTGTTAAACAGCTTGCTTACTTTAATCTGGTTGAAAACAGTTTTGTATTCCCTGACTAACTGTAGTTGAACCTTAATAATGTCGGCGACACGCTTGTATTTTTTTACTACTGGACTAACCTCCATAAGACCATCTAAAAAAACCTCGTGGAGATCAAAATTGCCCTTAGAGATATCTTTTATTGTGTTATATCCTTTCGTTATAACCTTGTAGCCTGTATACATGTTGTTTAGTATTTTCTTTAGCTGTGAAAGCTTTTCAACGTTCAATAAAAGCTGTTGAGCCTCCTGCACCTGGCATGGGGCCTGCTTGATAAGCATGGTTATCATGGCAAGCATTACAATGATGTTTTTTTTCATAAAATCATCTTTTAATAAATACCTAATAGCCTTTTTGACCGCCCTATTTCTTTCGTTCCTACTTGTCGCTGTAGCGATAATTGAAAGGCTGCGTTGCAGAAGGATTGCGCAAAGCAATATTGCTCCCTCACCTCATTCAAAAGGTCATTCACCTGGCGCAGCCGTTGATCATCTTTAAGCTGGATATCATCTCTTGTAAGTAAGTGTAGCAGCTGGCCGAGAATTTGCCATCCCTCTTCTAATAAGTTATTAAATACAGTATGGAGATATGTAATTTCATCCGGCGTGAAGCTTCCTTTGCTGCACCGGAGAGTCGCCTGTTGCACCTTCTTCGAAATTGCTGCCTGTAGTGACACGATATCGCCTACACCGGCATATTTTTTTATAGCAGGATTGACCGAAACGAGTGAACGGATGAAATTACTGTGGATAGAAAAGTCGCCTTGTTTAACCTGCTTTATGTAGTCAAGCCCCTCATGGGCAATGGTATATCCACCTGCCAAATAACCTGCGTAAAGTTTAAAAGCAGCGATCTGTTGTAGCAGGTATTTCTGCTGTGTCTTATTTTGATTGTACCACTCACCCGTTGTTTGCGCATGAATAGATACACCACTACCGATAATTATTAATAATACCAAAGCTTTCATACTTCACATTTTCTTTTTCACAATTAGCTTATTGTATTCCGTAAAGTTTCTTTACTACATCTATTTCGTTTTTCTCCTTGGATCGTTGCAGGCTTGTCCTAATATTTTCCTGGTTAAAGCGGCGCAGGTCGGCAAGGTTTTCGTCCAGTTCAGCAGACACTCTATGAATAATTTCCAATCTCTTTGCATCAGTCATTTGTGTAACAAATGAATCTACTACCAATTGAAGTTGATCCAGGTTATGTATACTTTTAGTCAGTATTCCCGAATATACACTGGAGATATATGAAACCTCACTGGCTGTAAAGTTTTTATCCTGCCTGGTAAGATTGTACACACGAGAATATTCATGAACAAGTTGCAACTGCTTTGCTACAATATTTTTTACTTGCTGGTAAGTTGCCAGCACCGACTTTATTTTCCAGAGCTCATCAAAATAATTACTGTATAAATCTTTTTGCTTTTGCACCCAACCACCAATTTCTCCGAGTTTTAATGCAGACATTTTATTCTCCAGCACCTTCTGTGCATTTTGCAACCAGATCGTTTTGTTTTGTAATCGCTGAATCTGCAGGTCAACCGCTTTAATAACCTTTACGACACCAGCTTTTATGATTTCAAGTATGCCCGTTTGTGCCTGAGCAGAACGGACCGGAGCAAACGAAAAACCGACGCACATCAAAACTAGCGTTAACCACTTTTTCATAACATTTACTTTATTTTTTGATATTTACGCTTCCCTAAAAGCAGGGCTTGTTCGGCTCTATTCCACAGAATAATTGTCCCATTCTTTTCAACGAACGTAAACTTTTTATCATCAAAATCTGCGACCCAATTTCTGCTGGTTAATTCTTTTGGCAACTTTTTGCTCTTGTTATTTCTTACAAAACCAGTATGCATTTCAACCTGGAAAACATTTTTTCCTTCGTTTAGTTTTCGAACAATAATTGTATCATCGGTTTTACCATATTCATGTTCGAAGGCACAAGTATATGTACCTGGAAATTTTGTAGGTTGCGGGCTACTACAAGCAGAAATGACAACCATTAGTAAGAGCGTATATTTCATAAAAGATTTTGTGTAAGTGACAGTATACCTTTTTCTATACTTCCATATTTTTCCGTTGCCCTTGTTACTTCCACCTTTTCCTTTTGCTCTGTTGTATAGGTCAGGTATTCTTCCGGGGATACTTCTGTTCTGTAAACTCTTGACAGTACACCGCCAAGGCTGATGAAAACTTCCTTGTATTTTCTAGTAGGGTCATTTGCTTTATTAATGGAAAGTACCATCGCTTTTTCTTTGTCTGTTAATCCAAGCAATTGCTGTATCTCATCAAACTTGTTCTGGTACTTGCTTTGGTCCAGTAAGATTTTGCAATCGCTGTTATTGATGATAGTTTGCTTTACCACGGGTGATGAAATGATGTCATCCACTTCCTGTGTAACTACCACTGCTTCTCCGAAAAATTTCCTCACTGTTTTAAACAAATATTTAATGTATTCCGCCATCCCTTCTTTCGCTATTGCCTTCCAGGCTTCCTCAATCAATATCATTTTTCTGATGCCATTTAGCTTACGCATTTTGCTGATAAATACTTCCATGATAATTATTGTTACTACCGGAAACAGTATCGGGTGATACTTGATATTGTCGAGCTCGAAAACGATAAAGCGTTGTTGCAGCAGGTCAAGATTTTCATGCGCATTTAAGAGGTAGTCAAACTCCCCTCCTTTATAATAAGGACGGAGCACATAAAGAAAATTAGCTACGTCAAAATCTTTTTCCTTTACTTTCTCTGTTTTAAGAACTTCAACAAACGATGTCTGCAAAAACTCGTAAAATGAATCAAAACAAGCAAAGACATTTTCATTACAGGCAAGGTGCTCGTAGTAAAGTTGCAAAGCATTTGAGAGTGCCACATACTCGCTCCTGTTGTACGTTTCAGTATCCTTCTTCCACAAAGCGTGTAGAAGCGTTTTGATGCTTTCCTTTTTCTCCGTATCAAGCACATCACCCTCTCCTATATAAAATGGATTGAAACGGATGGGATTGGTTTCACTATAGGTGAAATAATATCCGTTGACCATATCGCAAAGCCCTTTATAAGAGTGCCCCACGTCTACCAGGACAATATGGGTTCCCTGCTCATAATAAGATCGAACCATGTGATTGGTAAAAAAGGATTTGCCACTACCCGATGGTCCAAGTATGAACTTATTGCGATTGGTGCAGATTCCCGTTTTCATTGGTTCATCAGAAATGTCTACATGGATGGGGCTTCCTGTTAACCGACTTCCGAGCCGAATGCCTACGGGGCTTATGGATGACCGGTAATTTGTCTCCATATTAAAGAGGCAACAGGCTTGTGCGGAAAAAGTATCGAAGGTTTCATTCATTGGAAAGTCAGCAGCATTGCCCGGAATGCCCGCCCAAAATATTTGTGCAGCACCATCTGTTTCAATTTTAGGAATGGCATCCATTTGACTGATAGCTGACGAGCAGATATTGCGCAGCTCTTTTAAAAACGATCTTTCACTTGTCCAGGCAACAATATTGAAATGCGCTTTGACGGGAAGCCTTTGTTCGGCAATAGCTTCATTCAGAAATAGGTCTGTTGATTCTTTCGCGATCGCATTCTCACGTGAATAAGCAGCAAGTGATTGAAGACGTAATCTTTTGCTTTCCATTTTTTGCATCGTCTTCTGCACATCACCGGAAAATACATACTGGTTGTAGATATGATCAACTGATAGTAGTTGACCTACTGGGGAAGCAAACCCAACACTGAACTTCGTTTTGTCTGTCGAATACTTATCATAGTTAATCCTTGACCCACACAAGGCAGGCAAATATTCGGCATCGGCAAGCGTATAAACCTGGCAATAGTTTTCGCCTACCTGCAAATCATCGCGAAACTTTATATCCCTGATTAAATTGCTTAGCTGTCCCGGTGGTTGCAAATTCAAATATGCATAGATGAGACTAACCAGTTCATCATCACGCTGGCGCTGCATTGTTACAAACCCACTATCACATAATATCTTTTCCAGTTGCCCTGCATGATTTAAAAAATCCTCCATATATTTCTCTTGTATCGCTTGCTCCGGAATAATGGAATGCTTCAAAAGACTAGAGAACAATGATGTACTCTCTTTCCTGCCAACAGGTTTTTGTGTAAGGAATAGATAGCAGCAATGATCGAGATACGGACGCTCATTAAAATAGCGTTCACTGTTCCTGGAAAGAAATGTTTGATCTGTTGTAAATGACGCGTTGTACCGCTGGCTGGTAAACCAATCTTGCTTACACAGTACTGAATTTTTTGGTAGCAGTTTCAACGCTTTGATCCATGCATGATGAAATGCTTCATATTCCTGGTCTGACAGGCTAAATATCTCCGGCAGCTCTACCTTATAAGCTATCGTTATATCGCCCTGCTTGGAAAGGATGGCATCATTCTCCA
>JANPIA010000278.1:0-3186 GCA_031424735.1 Segetibacter sp. | reverse complement strand
CTCTTTTAGCAAGGGCTTCCAGCTTACTGTCTTTATAGTTACCCATACCAACACCCAAACAAGTAAGGTATATTCCGGTTTGTCGTTGCTTATTTATCAGTTCTTCCAGTTCTTTCTCACTGGTAAGTCCTACGTTAAAGTCTCCGTCGGTAGCAAGTATCACACGGTTGTTTCCGCCTTTAATAAATGTTCTTGCCGCAAACCTGTAGGCTGTTCGTATAGCGGCTTCGCCAGAGGTGGAGCCTGATGGGGTCAGCCCTTCAATAGCATCAATAATCTTCTGTTTTTGGTTGCCACCAGTAGGCTGCAGCATAATCGCAACTCCATTTGCATAGGTGATGATGGTAACCGTATCGATGCTTCTTAAATTTTCGGCCAATAGTTTAAAACCGGTTTTTAAAAGCGGTAAACGGTTGGGCATATCCATACTGCCCGATACATCTATTAAAAAAACAAGGTTAGACGGAGGTGTTTTATCCAGGTTGATTTTTTTTGCCTGCAGGTTAATAAAGAACAATTGGTTTTTAGTATTCCATGGACACGTTGTAACCTTTGTGTTGAAGGAAAATGTTTCCTTTTGCTCCGTGGTTTTTTTGCACCGGAAATTAAAGTAGTTCAACATCTCTTCTATACGCACTGCATCGGGCGGCGCTTTCGATTCGAGATTTATAAAACGCCGGATATTACTATACGATGCCCGGTCTACATTTAATGCAAACCCGGTTTCAGGAAAAATGCGCGTTTCTACAAAATCGTTTTCTATCGTATTGGAATAGCTTTCACCCTCGTTCGAAGGATAGTAGGGTTTATCGGTAACCAGGTTTTTTGTAATAGACGACAGGCGAAGTTTTGATGAGTTTGCCTTTGTGGAAGTCATCTTTAAAACGAACACTTCGTATTGGCGGGGCGAAATCGGTTTCTTTAATGCCTCGTACCCATCTGCAAAAAAACTAATCGTATCAACCTTCAACGAGGTAGGAATACCGAATGCTCCACCCGCCCCGCTAAAAAAAGGGAAATTGCCTTTTGAAAAAAGATTGATCTTAACATTAGAAAGTGAATGCCCCTGTTCATCACGAACTTCCCCGCGCAGGTAATACTGCGACAACGCCGGCACGGATGCCAAAGCAGAAAGGGCAAGTAAAAGGCATTTCACAAAAAAGGGTTTTGGTCAACTTACAACCTGTATGGACGATTACGTGCAGGTGCACGTTGTCTGCAATTTGTTAATTGGCTTTACAAAGATAATCTGCGACCTGCTGATTTTTCTTTTAATTAAATTACCGGTAAACGTGCTGGCTTAAATACTATTCTTCCAACTGGTAAAGCTGCCCGAGGTTGCGCCCCAGTCCATCATAGTCCAATCCGTAGCCAACCACAAACTTGTTGGGGATGGAAAAGCAGGTATAGTCTATAGTGAGGGGATATTCCGTTGCGGTAGGTTTGTGCAGCAGCACCGCAATCTTTAACGAGGTAGGTTGCTGGTGTTTTATCTGGCGCAAAAACTCGGTCATGGTTTTGCCGGTATCAATAATATCTTCCAGTATAACAATATCACGTCCGTTAATATCGGTGTCCAAACCAATCGCGGTGAGTATCTGCCCGCTCGATTTTGTACCCTTATACGAAGCAAGCTTTATAAAACAAACCTCCGCTTCAATGGAAATATATTTAAATAGGTCGGAGGTAAACATGAACGATCCGTTGAGAACGGAGATGAACAGCGGCCGTCGGCCTTTGTAGTCTTCGCTCAGTTGAGCGCCTAATGCTTTTACCTCTGTAATAATTTGATCCGCCGATAGGTAGGGTACAAAGCGTTTATCGTGCAACTGAATAGAATCCATGGAGAAAAAATTGAGGCGGCAAGATAAACTTTATCGGCCTGATCTTATGTTTTCTCTTGAAGATGTATCAGCCAATTTTGGCAAAGAGACCGCCTTTGCTTTCAAAAATAATTTTTCGCCAATAGCAGGCTTCATACCTTTTTGCAGGTGGTTTAATTCCAGCATACTGGCAAGTTGAATACCTTCCTTTTGAGCAATATCTTCCAGTGTCTCATCAGCGGCTACTATGTGCACTTCTTTAAAACACTTCTTTGGTTTCTTCTCTACAAAAATCAGCTGATCATTTTCCAGTATGTCGCGCTTACCAGTCAGCTCATTAAACTCAAGCAATTTACTGTACGAGATTTTGTGGTTATTAGCAATGGCTAACAACGAAGTTCCTGCCCCGGCAAAAAATACTTTTGTGTCGTTAATTGTAAAAATGCCTGAGGGATAGTTAGTGGTTTTTACTTCTTCCGGTGTGGTAGCTTTTTTAACTATAGCTTCCTCAACACTTGCCTCTATTGCTTCCACAACTGCGTTGCTTTTTACTGGCGCGGGTTTGTGTTCGATTAACTTTACTTCCTTAGCTGCAACAGGGTTGTTTGTTGCTAATGCATCGGAAATCATTCCCTGCTTTTGTTGCAATGCAAGTAATGTGTACTGGTGCAAATTGTTCTCCTCAATAATTCTTAATAAACGCTGTGGATAGGTAGGATTGGTAGCATAGCCTGCTTTTTTTAAACCATATGCCCAGCCATTATAATCGGTAATATCCAGCAGGAACAACGAAGCATAATTGGGGCGTTTTCTTAAAAAGTCAGAATGGTCTTTATACGAGTCTTCAACCGATGGATACTTTCTGAAACATTCTCCCTTTTCATCATCGTCATGATAAATTGTTTCGCCTTTCCATTCTGCTTTACACTTAATACCAAAATGGTTGTTTGCGTTTAATGCAAGGTCGCTTTGTCCCATACCAGTTTCCAAAACGCCCTGGGCTAAGGTAATAGATGCAGGTACACCGGTACGTATCATCTCCGCCATTGCAAGCTCTTTGTATTGCTGCACGTAATAGGCAATTCGTTCTTTTTCTTTTTGTGCAAATGTTACGCTAACCAAACAAAATGAAGCAAGCAATGCTATAAAGGTTTTGGGTTTGTTCATCGTCGTTATTTCTTTTTTATAAGTAATAAACCATCTCTCAGGGTTAACAAAACTTGTTCGGTTCTTTCGTCGGCTGCCACATGTTTATTAAAAGCATCTATCGCCATCGCGTTCTTGCCTTTAACAGGTTCTTCCAGCACCTGCCCATGAAATAAAACATTGTCAGCTATAATGATCCCCTTTTTTGAAAGGCGGG
>JANPIA010000277.1:0-4221 GCA_031424735.1 Segetibacter sp. | reverse complement strand
GATGGCACACCCCTATCCTGCAAGCCTCGGTATAGTTCGTAAGCATTTGGAATGGGTACCCGTTTATCCAACTCGCCATGTTGTATCAAGGTTGGTGTGGTAGCTTTATTAATATTGGTCATGGGCGATGTTTTCAGGTATATCTCCATATCGTTCCAAGGGGTTGAGGAAAGGTATTGCCTTGTGAATGGCGTAATGTCGGTATTTACATAATAGGTAACCCAGTTGGAAATACCAGCGCCCACAGAAATTGCTTTAAAAATATTTGTGTTGGTGGTGAGGAATGCCGAGATATATCCCCCCTGGCTCCAGCCCATCGAGCCCATCTTTGCTGTATCTATCATACCTTTTTTATTAAGATAATCGATGCCGCCCATTACATCCCACATATCGCCCACACCCAGGTTGCGTACGTTTAACGACCTGAACTTTTCGCCATATCCGGCACTACCCCGGTAATTAACCCGCAGTACCAGGGCACCTTTTTCAACCCACTGCATTATCGGGTACACATAGGTAGGAACGGGATCGGGCAAGTCGATGCCTGTTGGTCCGCCGTGAATTACAACAAGCAAAGGATACTTTTTAGCGGCGTCATAATTTTTGGGTTTCAGTAAAACTCCCTCCACCGTAGTGCCATCCATGCTTTTCCACGATATGACTTCGTTAACCGGCGTGTTCCAATTAATAATTTGCGCTGTGTTGTTCGTGATCTTTCTTAGCGGGTCTTTAAACTTCCATGCATAAACTTCATTCAGATCTGCATAGTCTCTGCCAGTAACTACCATGTTGTCCGTGTTACTGCTGAACGAAATATTCCCTACAAGGTCTAATGGCAAAACAACAACTTTAGTGCTGCCTGTCTTTATATCTACCGAAAACAATTTTTGTTTTGTTTTTTCAAGAGCAGTTAAAAAAAGTCCGTGCTTGTTCCAGTCTGCAATTGATTTTTGTTCGTCTATATCAGTGGCGATCTCGCGGCTCGCTTTGGTAGTAGTATCGAAAATAAACAGCCGGTTGTTTTTAAAGAAATTGGTAACAGAATCACTCATAGCACTGGCGTACACAAAAGATCTTCCATCCGGACTCCACCTGCTAAAAAAATCGCCCGACGGATTGTTTACCAGCGTTGTTATTTTTTTAGTTAAAATGTCTATCGTTACAATATCGGAACTGATACCGGAATTTATGAGCGGGTTGCGTTGTCTGTTGAACGTAATCGATTTTCCGGCCGGGTGCCATGCGAAATTTCCGACATTGAAATTTCCTTCCGTCAAACGTTTGGCAACAGGGAGAGTATAACATTCCTGCCCGTTGTTTTTATTGACCGCTTCTTTTTTTGATGTATCTGCTTTGGAAGTATAGCACGGTACCTGACCAGCCAACACTACCGAATCGTAATTAAAATGGAGAAGCCATAAATGGCTTTGCCTGAACTCTTCGCCTTCTATCCCAAACGCACCAAAACGATCTTTTAGAGTTTTATCTTTTTTACTTTCTGCGTCCAATTTTTGGTAAACAATGTTGTTTCCATCCGGGCTCCATTCGTAAGCATTTATGCCATCTTCATCTTTGGAAACCTGCAATGCTTCGCCGCCCTGGATAGCAATTATATATAGCTGTGTTTTTTCGCCCCGGTCGGCAAGAAAACTTACAAACCTGTTGTCGGGAGTAAAACGGGCATTGGAACTGCTTGCCTTTGTTGTGCGTGTTAATTGTACCGGGGATTCTCCATCCCGCGCCATCCACAGCTCGGAGTCGTAACTATTGTTTGCCCAGTCGGTACTGCTCACATTGTACACGATCGTTTTTCCGTCGGGCGATATTATTGCTCCACCAGCATTTTTTAAGCTGATCCATTTTTCAAAGGAAACTGAAGACGTTTTTTGAGCCGAAATTGTAAGTGCTGAAAGTTGTAACAGTAAACATAAAAAACGCTTCATAGTATTTTTGTTTGGTTGTTTGCAATGTCAAGCTACAAGAAAGCATATTTAGCCTATCCAATTATTGGTGGCTTAATATTACCTAATATTATACAAATAATTGATACCCCATAAATTGGGATGTAATAGAGTGAAAAACAAGTAAGACAAAAATGAGGGCGGCAATAAAAGGTTGGGGGGATGCTGAAATTTTATGATGATAAAGTCAGCCAGTGTTTTCGTGTTCTATCATTTTTAAAGCAATGAAATACAAGTCTTGTAAGGAGAAAATATTTCACTGCAATTGAATCATCCACATTATTTTTTTCGGTTGCCAACAGCCATCTTGCCATTATAATATTCGCCTTTGTAAAAAGCGTTTTCTTCCTCTTGGGTGAGCCTGTCAACTACAAAATTGATCCTTTTAAATTTACAAATTGTATGGAGGCTTTGGTTGAATGTATTTGAGTAAATGCAAAAGCCTGCAGCTTTCGCGGCAGGCTTTTGTGTTTAATTTACAAAGTTATTTATGTACACCGGGCGTTTTTATTCACCCATTATTTCTTTAGCTCTGGTAAACTTTTTACCACGTGGTGGTGTATCATCCATCTTAACAACTTTAGGTAGAAATGTTCCCACCACATCCACCAAATGCTTCTGTGCATTCATTACCGCGTGAATGTCTTTGTATGCAAAAGGCGCTTCATCTAACCCGCCACCAATTAGCTTTACGCCATATTTGGCAAGTTCATCTTTCAACATTTTCGCGGTAATGTTATTCATTGCCGCGGTACGACTCATCTGTCTTCCCGCTCCATGACTTGCAGAGTTGATAGCAGCAACTTCTCCTTTGCCTCTCACAATAAAACCTGGTGCAGTCATACTTCCGGGAATAATTCCCAGCACACCTTTACCTGCAGGCGTTGCACCCTTGCGGTGAACAATAAGCTCTTTGCCCTCGTACATTTCTTTCCAGGCAAAGTTGTGATGGTTCTCTACCATCTTCAATGGTTCACGCCCCAATTGCCTTGCAATTTTTTCGTGAATAACATGATGACATGCGCTTGCGTAATCACCTGCTAAGTTCATCGCTAACCAATACTGAATGCCTTCCTCTTCGTCCAAAGTAAACCATGCAAGGTTGGATGCTTCGCCAGGCAATTTCCTTTTCTCTTTTGCAAGCTTTGTAAAGTGATTGGCAACAGTTGCACCAATTGCTCTTGACCCGGAGTGTGACAGCAAGCCCAGATATTTTCCGGGCTCAACACCAAACTCATTGTCCTTATTTGGAATGTCAACAACACCAAATTCAACAAAGTGATTACCGGAACCTGAAGTTCCCAATTGTGCTGCAGCTTTATCACGCAACGGTTTCAATACATCGATCTCGCTAAACTCATTTCTATATAACACATCATGATCTGTTCTGGTTTTAAACTCACGACCAGCACCAAATAAAGTTGCTTTATTCAATTCACGGGTGTAATAATCCAGCCTGAACTCAAGGTCATTTGGATCGACATCAAAAATGGACAAGCACATACGGCAACCAATATCAACACCAACGCCGTACGGTATGATAGCGTTGTGCGTAGCCAGCACGCCGCCTATAGGCAAACCATATCCCTGGTGTGCATCGGGCATTAAAGCACCTGCAACGGAGATCGGCAATTTTGCTGCGCTATTCATTTGCAACAGTGCACCTTCTTCAATAAATTCAGCTCCAAAAATGTTGAACGGAACACCTTCCACATTCAGCTCAATTTTTGCCTCTTCTTTCTTTTCCATCACTATAAATTCGTTGGCTATTTTACCCAGCACCTCATCATCTTTATAAGCTGTTGGCTCATCCAATATCTTTTTCAAAATACCCAAAGCATGTTGCGGGGAGTTGAACTTATATTGTTTCTCCATCACCTCAATAGCGATGCTTATTACTGGCCCCTCAGGATAACCAATGTTCCTTAGCTTTTTACCTCTTAGTTTTAATTTTGCCATCTGATTGCATTTTATTCACGCAAAGACGCTAAGGAAGCAAAGACGCCAGGCTTATGTTTTGCTTCACTTTGCGCCTTTGCGTTGTATTCCTTTGCAGCTTGGCGTGAAAGATTCTTAATTCTCTAAAATTGTTTCTTTCCTAAACCCAATCACATTTACCTGTGGTGCGTACTCTACTTCATCAGGGTTGGTGATTTCTGCAAGTGTCATCGGCTTCCTGATAACCTGGTTCAAGCCAAGATGGTCAGATAGCTTTTGCGCTTTGCCTACATTCAATTTTCCAAACTCATACTTCGCAATC
>JANPIA010000276.1:0-2311 GCA_031424735.1 Segetibacter sp. | reverse complement strand
CTACGCCGATAAGGAAGTGGATGCCATTGTGAAGTACGCCGTTGGTAGCGGAACCTTTGATGGTGCGCCGTATATTAACCCGCAATCGTTAAGCGAAAAAGGTTTTATTGCCGACGAGATTAAGAAGCTGAGCGAAGCCGTAAAATCTGCATTTGAAATTGGCTTTGTATTCAATCGCTTTTCGCTGGGTGAAGCCTGCTTTGAACGCCTTGGATTTACTTCTGATGAATACAACGACTGGAACTTTAACCTGCTGGAAGCTTTGGGCTTTACCGACGACCAGATAGATGCCGCCAACGATTACATCTGCGGTACCATGACGGTTGAAGGCGCACCTTACCTGAAAAACGAACACCTGAGCGTTTTTGATTGTGCCAACAAATGCGGTAAAAAAGGGGAACGTTTCATTCATGCACATGGCCACATCCGTATGATGGGCGCTACGCAACCTTTCATCAGCGGAGCCATTTCAAAAACCATTAACCTGCCAAACGAGGCACAGGTTGAAGAGATCGCAGATTGTTATTTACTAAGCTGGCAGTTGGGTTTAAAAGCAAACGCTTTGTACCGCGATGGGTCCAAGCTTAGCCAGCCACTCAGCAACAAAAGCGACAAGAAAAAGAAGGTGGACAAAGAAGAAGTAACTAGCTCGCAGTTACCATTCAATCAGCAAACTGAAAACAGTAACCAGCAAGTTGAAACCAACATTGTTGATTTAAGCAAACTTACGGTGGATGAATTGCTGGAAGAAGTGACCAAGCGAATGCACGAAAGCCCCGATACGCAGTTAATGCGCCAGCTTTCCCGCATTGTTGAAAAGAAATCGCTACCCGGCAAACGCCGTGGCTTTACGCAAAAAGCCAATGTGGGCGGCCAGGTTTTGTTTATGCATACCGGCGAGTACAGCGATGGAACACTGGGTGAAATATTCATTGATCTTGCCAAAGAAGGTTCAACCCTTCGCAGCCTTATGAACTGCTTTGCGGTGGCTGTTTCAGTTGGTTTGCAATATGGTGTTCCGTTGGAAGAGTATGTTGAGAAGTTTGTATTTACCAAGTTTGAACCAGCCGGAATGGTGGATCATCCAAACATAAAAACAACTACTTCCCTGGTTGATTTTGTTTTCCGTTGCCTTGCTTTTGAATACCTGCACCGTACCGACCTGGTACATGTATTAAACAAGCCCGAAGTAATGAATTTAGGCGATGAGGATGATGATATAAAACCGGAGTTAAGTAGTGTACGTATAACAAAGCCGTCCACAGCAACTGCAGTTTCGCAGCCGCAAAAATTACATCGCGTTTCGGCAACCAAAAACGATAACGGCATGGATGCCGTAAATGCAGCGGCCAAAAGCATGCAGAGCGATGCGCCAGCCTGTAGCGTTTGCGGGCACATTACCCTGCGGAGTGGTACCTGTTACAAATGTTTGAATTGCGGTAACAGTATGGGTTGCAGTTAAATTGAAATGTTTTTCTTTTTATAGCCGGGGCTGCCTTTTTGGGCGGCCCTTTTTTATGCATGTTTTATTTTGATACCAGCTTTTTATGCTTGTGCATCTGTTGTGGCGTCGCAATCCGTTCATCTGCTGCATTTCATGGCATCGGTAAAATGCAAATCATGTTACCTTGCACAAATTAAAATCATCGTATGAATCAATTTATCAAACAGGTTTGTTTTCTCTTACTGTTCTTCGTTTCATTTACTGTTAAGGCGCAAAAAAAATCCTGGATAGTGTGTGGTCCGTCAACGGGCAATGTGGAATTGCGCAGTGTACAACTATGGATCGAGCTAAAAGAAGGACCCGCGGAAGCCATTGCATCGTACTGGAAAAAAGGTGCTGCCAAAACAACAGCCAAAAAAATTTCCATCAAAAAGCAGGAGGGCCTTTTTCCCAACATTTTCAAATTTCAAGTGGTAGCGCTCCAACCGGGAACAACCTATGAATATCAAATTAATGTAACAAGCAACCTGCAGCCCGCAGGCTTTGGTGAATTTACCACGCAGGAATTATGGCAATACCGCAAGCCTGCACCCGACTTCAGTTTCATCACCGGAAGCTGTGCATATATTAACGAGCCTATGTACGACAGACCAGGCAGACCGTATGGAAGAGACAGTTCCATTTTTGAAGCGATGGCGAAGGAAAAAGCATCGTTCATGCTATGGCTGGGCGACAACTGGTACACACGCGAAGTTGATTATTTCAGCGAGTGGGGTTTAAACTATCGCCCATCACACGATCGGAGTTTAGCAGTATTGCAACCCTTATGGAAAGCGATGCCGCACTACGCCATTTGGGACGATCATG
>JANPIA010000275.1:0-2478 GCA_031424735.1 Segetibacter sp. | reverse complement strand
AAACAAGCCTTCCTGGTTGCCCACTTGCTGCGCCCCGGGAAGGGTTTTTAAGGCAGCAGTAATATCAGCATTGGTACCCGCCGTGGTAGCGATATCGAGAGAGTTTAATACCGTAACCGCTCTTTTTTTATCACCTGCTTCAAAAGAACCTGCGGTAACAATTACTGCTTTTAGTTCATCCATCCGCTCCTTCAGTTGAAAGTTTAATGCTACCGGGTCCTTATCAAGATTTACGATGCTTTCCTGGTTGTGATAGCCTACCCCGCTGATGTCTAACGTATGCGAACCCTTTTCTGTAGTAGTAAAACCAAACACGCCGGAAGAGTCTGTAACTGCGCCGTCGTATGTACCTTTTAAAGTAATGCTGATCCCCGGAATGGGTTTGTTTTTATTGTCTTTTATGCTGCCGCTGATTTTTATTTGGGCAAAAGAGCAGAGGCTAATGGAGAGGAGCAGGACAGCGAAAAGAAGCTTTTTCATAATCAGTGTTTCGTATAACAAACGTAAACTAGTTTATTTTATAAACCAAATTATTATTTTAAAGCCAGCATTACTGCTGGCTCCAAATTCGAAATAGTCACCCTTTATTTGCCGTTAGTTTTTAATAATGTGTTGCTGTGCTGTTTCATTGCCGCTGGTTGCTTTGATCACATAAAATCCTTTGCTTAGTTTATTTAAAGCGATGGATTCGGTTTGGCTTGCATTACCATACTGCGAGCCATGCACCTTCATTCCATTAGCATTGAATACTTCAACCATCATCGGATTTCCTTGCCATTTGGCCGGGATCGTTAAGCGCAATGAGCTCGAAACAGGGTTTGGATAAGCATTTATTACTAAGCTGTTCAAATGATCATTTGAAATCTTGATCATGCGTATTTTAGAATAATTTATTTCGCCGGTTTTGTCTACGCTCTTTAAGCGGTAGTAAAGTATGCCTGTTTGTGATTGAATATGATCTTTATAGGCATACAGCGTATGACTGCTGCGGTCTCCTGCAGAAAAAATAGTTGCCTTGCCGGTAAATTCCTTACCGTCTGTGCTGCTTTCAATTACAAAGTGACTAAAGTTTTCTTCCATTTCAGTCTTCCAGTTAAGGACTACTGTCTTTTTTTCCAGGCTCGCTGTAAACTCGGTCAGGGTAACAGGAAGGATCGCTATGGGAGCCAAACTAAAAGCCCTGAACCATAAAGAATTTAAGCGTACACCTGCTCCACCAGTGTTACCACCTGATATAGCACCGATCCTGAAGGTTATACTTTCTTTATTGTTGTACACGTAAGTTGCCATCACGGCTGTGGAAGTCGTATCGATATTCGCAAAATTATCCGTTGGGCCTTGTACAGCGGCATCCTCACCACAATAAGCATGCTTGCAATCAGAGTAAACTTTTCCCACTCCATCACAATCATAGCATTTGACCATTCTGGATCCCCGGCTTCCACTTTTAGATCTCACTTGTCCGCTACCGGTACATCTTGTGCAATCTGTTATTTCACTTGACTTACTACACTCACAACAAGTAGGTACTGCAGGTGCTCCACCGCCATTTATCAAATAAGATGCAGTTGAATAAGATACTGAAGAAGCTTTCTCCATAAGCGCATATTCCTTAACGTTAAATCCATCACCATCCACATCCAGTGAAGTGATCGTGAAGCGATCCGCTTTCTTTATATTGGTAGTTCCAGCCTCCAGGAAGGTCATCTCAAAGTCGATATACCAGTTCTGGTTCGGTAACACTGAGTTCATACCAAATTCCGGTTGAAAAGCTTTACCCCAGCCGAAAGTAGTATTGTCAAAATTTCTCATGTAAATATCAGGGCTGGAAAATTTTTTCAATTTGATGGTAGCATCAAATTGGCTTGTTACATTTTTGAAAAGATAAACAGCACCTTCCTGGCCATCAACACCAGATAATAACAGGGCATTGCTAAACTCAAGCTCGGGAATAGCATCTATTGGAGCTACATAAGCATGGCTACACTGTTCGTGCAACTGCCCGCTTCCTTTACAATTACCGCATTCAGCACCACTGTTCTGACCAGTGCCCGCACAATTGCTGCAGGTATACAAAAGATTTGCAACTCCGCATTCTGCGCAGATTACAGGGGTTTCAAAAAAGAATCTGTTATTGTGTTCATGTCCATGATGTCCTTCGCCTGCATTTAGAATTAAGGTGCAAAACAAGGCTGCAACAAGGATTAATAAAGTTTTTAAGTTTTTTGGGTGTAAAGATGTTTTCATTCTTTGTTTGTTTAATAGGGTTGGGAAAAATGAGGCTTCTTAGGTGCCTTGGATTCAAAGAATGTTTTTCAGGATAATTGCTGTCTGTGATGAGATTGATATTCACCAGAAGCAGTGTAGTTGACATTACCTAGTAATGTTCCCATTGAAAATCCAACCGACTTAGTAAAAGGGCTGATGCTTACAGAATGTAAAAAGAAGAAGTTTGAGTTGAGATGAAAGGAAATTTTT
>JANPIA010000274.1:0-9741 GCA_031424735.1 Segetibacter sp. | reverse complement strand
GGTATGCCAAATGTAACCACCAGTTTTTCTAACGTCGCTTTTACAATAGATAGCAACGCTACTCCACTAATTAAATTAACCATCAACCGTAGTGGAAATATTTCGGTGTATGGAGATATACTTGTTGACCACATTTCACTTCAGGGAAAAATTTCCCGTGTAGGGGTTGCAAAAGGACTATCTGTTTATACGCCCAACAGCCAACGAAATTTCAGCCTGCAACTAAATACTTCCGGAGTTAATTATCACGCCGGCAAGCTTCGCATCACTTATGCCGATCAAACACCCAAAGCAAATAAATTTGCTGAATTGCAATACGAATTACATGCTGATGTACTATAAAACTTTTAAATCAATTAAAGTGAATAGTTGCAGTAAACGGTTGTGAAGAGATATAGCGACCCGGCGTTTGAGAAGAAGCCAGGTTTAATACGGCATCAATCGATATTGTTGAAACAACCCCCCCGCCTGTTTTCGCTGGCTGTAATTTGCTTGTAAATCTTCCGGCTTCCATTGTCTCCTTTCCATTAACTCTTGTCAATGTAACTGCATCTTGTGGCAGAGAAACATCATACGTTTCGTTTTCGCTGATAATATTTATGGAGGCTAAACTTTTAAAGAACAACCCTGTAAAATCAAACTTTTTTGGTGGTTGAAGGGAAACACCATGAAGGTTTTCGATATCTCTTCCACCCGTTACACCAACCGATTTTACGATGGTTGCAGAAGCTTTGATGTTTGCGGTAGATTGTGCCACAGCATTACCAGCCAGTATTGAGACAAAGAAAGACAGGTAAACTTGCCTGAACATTTTTAAAGTTGATTGAATAATGGTTGAAACAAAACGGCGGGTAGGCGGATAGAAGTGTAAGATAAAAAAAATATAGGTGCAAGCAGCTATTATAATTTTTTATTTTTTATGGACCATACTGAATTACTCATTTGTTGAAAAGCAATTGTTCTGCAAATTTTGTAAAGACAAACAAAAACGTTTAATTCATCATTAAGCCCACCTTCGCATTGTTTAAAAAAGCGAACAAAAGTTTCTTGCAGAATACCTGCCGCCATCTCACTATCATCTACCCAATTTAAAATTGAACCATATAAAGGCGATGCATATTTTTCATAAATATAATCAAGGGCATCACGGTCTCTATTACGCAGTTGTTGTATTAAGGTTGGATGATTAGCAGAAGTTGATAACACCATATAGCAGATTAGTTAAATGAGTGTTGCAATTATTTAGCCACCAACTTAATTGTGGTTTTGTATAACTCCGCATTATGCCAGAATAACAAGAATTAAACAACTGGGAAATCAGTAGGGATATGGCTCTACAAGATCTGTTGCCAAAAACAAAAAAACAACCCATTTGGGTTGCCTTTTTATGCTTATTGGATCACATGTTATAACTCTTTCACGCGCTCAACATACTCTCCTGATTTTGTATTCACCCTAATTAGTTCACCTTCGTTTACAAACAATGGAACCATTACCGTAGCGCCTGTTTCAACGGTTGCGGGTTTTAAAGTTCTGGTAGCAGTATCGCCCTTCACACCGGGTTCGCTGTAGGTTACCAGCATCACAATCTTATCAGGCAATTCAACACTCATGGGTAAATCTGTTTCCGTATTGATTAGTACAGCAACTTCCTGTCCATCCTTTAAAAACTGGGGTGCATCAATCATTGTTTCTGCAAGTAATATTTGTTCAAAGGTTTCATTATCCATAAAGTAGTATCCGGTCTCATCTTTATACAAAAACTGGTAAGGTTTTTTCTCCACCCGAACCGGGAAAACGGTGTCGCCACTGTTCCATGTGTGTTCAATAGACCGGTTGTTATCGAGCCCTTTTAGTTTAGCCCAGAACTTGGCAGCTGCACGGGCTGTTTTGTTTTGTCCGAATTCGATTACGGTATAAAGACTGCCATCTAATTTCAAGATCATACCACGGCTTATGTCTGCGGTTGTTGCCATAAAAATAATTTTGTTTCCGTTTACTCCCCCAAAAGCGGCGGAATTTTAAGAGGCGCAAAAGTATGTATTGCATTCGAAATTGCAAGGGTGCATGACTGGTAAAGGAATTAGTACCATGAAACCCTGAGTACCTTTGCCAATTTTATAAGAGGCTTTTCCTTACACTAACCAATTTTTTTTAATCACGCCTATAACTCCGCTTATTAGGTGTCTGTAAAACTCAGCCTTAAGGCAAGGGGCTATGTATAAAAAAATCTGTATTTATTGGCTTTTGTCGGGGTTGTCCAAACATCCATGTTAGTTTTTTACTTAAACGAAACAGAAAGCCTGTTTTTAAAAAGAAGGGGCACGATTTTACTGTTCACAATAACGCATCGTTCGTGGTAACCAATCATTTTCGTTTTATTTGTGGCGGTAAGCAGTTTGATAGATGTATAGATTGTTTCAATCTCTAAATTCACAGATATTTAATGTCGAATTCACTGGGAACGCAGAATTTTGTTTTGGGGAATTATACCAAATTGTTTTACCTGGTGCCTGCACCTATCGCAATTTTTATGGGCAAAGAGTTGCGCTGTGTATTTGTGAACGATGCTTACTCACAAATTTTTAATTCCCGGAAAATAGATGGGGAGCCTATTCACGACGAATTTCCGGAATTAGGCGGGAAACCTTTTTATCAGTCATTACAAAATGTGTTTGATACAGGCATTCCTTTTACCGCTTACGAAACCCCTGGTAAAATTGAGGTTGACAGCAATGGCATTGCGAATACAAGTTTCTACAACTTGGTGTACACACCCTATATAAACAACGATGGGGCCGTCGAAGCGATTATTTGTATTGGTCAGGATGTTTCCCTTTCGGTAATTGAAAGAAAGCGGGTAAGGGACAATCAGCTAATATTTAGAAATATTGTAGAGCAGTCAAAAGATCCTATACTTATTTTAAAAGGAAAAGAGTTGATTTTGGATGTTGCTAATAACGCCACTTTAAAATTGTGGAATACAACAAGTGAGTCCATCGGAAAGCCGTTTCTGGAAATATTACCGGAAATGAAGGACCAGGAATTTTTTGAACTGTTGCTGGATGTTTATAATAACGGTGCTACACATTATGGCTATGAAACAGAAGCTTATTTTAAGAAGGCGGACGGAGAGTTGGAAATTCACTATTTCAACTTTATTTATCAACCATACCTGGAAGCGGATGGAAACATTGGCGGCGTATTGGTTATGGCTACAGATGTTTCGGAACAGGTACTTACCAAACGCAAATTGTCGCAGAGCGAAACCAATTTTAGAAATATGGTGCTTCAGGCACCTATTGCCATGTGTGTATTAGTGAGTAATAACTATGTGGTGGAAATTGCGAATAAACATATGTACGAGCTTTGGGGAAAAGGTACGGAGGAAATTGCCGGCAAGCCCATTTTTACAGGTTTGCCAGAAGCAAAGGGGCAGGGACTGGAAGAGTTGTTAGATAATGTTTACAAAACCGGGAAGCGGTTTATCGCGAATGAACATGCAGTTCAATTAGGGCGGAACGGCCGATCCGAAACCATCTATGTAAACTTTGTGTATGAGCCATTGCGGAATGGCGATGGCAGTATTACCGGCATTATTGCAGTTGCAACAGAAGTTACTGAACAGGTTTTGGCGCGTAATAAAATTTCAGATGCACAGGAAGGGGCCAGGCTTGCTATTGAATCGGCAGACCTTGGTACTTATGAAGTAGATTTAGTTACAGACGATTTGATAACATCTCAAAGGTTTAATGAGATATGGGGATTTTCCCACTCCCAAAGCCGTTCTCAATTTACATCCGTCATTCATGTTGATGATTTGCCAATAAGAAAGCAGGCACATGAAATTGCAAATGAAACCGGTAATCTCCACTACGAGGTTAGAATACACAAGGGTGGTATGATACGTTGGGTTAGAGTGAAAGGAAAAATATTGTATGACAAACAAGGAGTTCCCCTTCGGCTGTTAGGAGTGATACAGGATGTTACGGAACAAAAACTGTTTGCTGAGGAATTATCCAAGCAAGTGGAGGAACGCACAAAAGCTTTGGTGGAAGTAAATGATAGATTACTCCGCTCAAACGAAAAGTTGGAAGAGTTCGCATATATCGCATCACACGATCTGCAGGAGCCATTAAGAAAAATTCAACTTTTCAATTCATTGGTTTTGGAGGAGCCTGAGATTTCACAAAGAGCAAGAAAATATATTGAAAAGGTGAACACTTCGGCAGAACGGATGGCAGGGTTGATCAAAGATTTACTTGAATATTCTCAATTGTCGAATAAGTCACTTCAGTTTGTACCCACCAACTTTAACGTGATCATACAAAATATACTTGCAGATTTTGAGGTGTTGATAATGCAGAAAAATGCCTCTATAACTTACTCAGATTTACCCGTTTTGGAGGCAATTCCATTGCAGGTAAACCAACTGTTTTACAATTTGATTGGCAATGCATTGAAGTTCTCTAAACGTGATATTGCTCCTGTTATTAAAATTGAAGGAAGTACGTTACAGAGAGAAATGATGGTTGAGTTTCCCCGCCTGGATATTACAAAAGAATATTACCAAATAAACATCAGCGATAATGGAATTGGTTTTAACCAGGAATATGCCAATAAAATATTCACCATTTTTCAAAAACTGAATGAAAAAAGTGTGTACGGGGGTTATGGAATTGGATTAGCTCTTTGTCAAAAAATTGCCGAAAATCATTCAGGCTTGATTTACGCTGCGGGCACACCCAAAGTAGGCGCTGTGTTTAGTTTTATTATACCTTGCAAACGATAGGTAACCTGTTTAAAATAGAAATAATGAACGCAACCCTGCCCGCAAACGAACTAAAAAGGATTGAAGTGTTAAGGAAGTACGGTATT
The DNA here is from genome assembly GCA_031424735.1 of Segetibacter sp. GTDB lineage: Bacteria > Bacteroidota > Bacteroidia > Chitinophagales > Chitinophagaceae > Segetibacter. The sequence continues at coordinate 4,863 of JANPIA010000274.1, read as the reverse complement.
CTTGATACGCCACCAAATGGTTCTTTCGACCGTATAACACAACTGGCAGCAAGAATTTTTAAAGTGCCTATTGCACTTATTAGCCTGGTAGATAATGATCGTATATGGTTTAAGTCGCAATATGGTTTGCCTGTTAGTCAAATAAATCGTGATCCGGGATTGTGCGCATCCGCTATACTTTCCACCGATGCCTATATTGTGGAAAATGCAATTGAAGATGTTCGCACACTTGCAAACCCGCTGGTTGCCGGCGAGTTTGGCCTCCGTTTTTACGCAGCTGCTCCCTTACAAACCGAGGAAAACTGTAACCTTGGCACATTATGTATTCTTGATAAATCGCCCAGGATTTTTACCGAAGATGAGAAGGTGATATTGCAACAACTTGCCGCCATAGTAATGGATGAAATGGAAATGAGGCTGGCATTGCGTAATACAGTCCACAAGGTTAAAAGCATCAGTTCGGATCTATCGGCTCACGTTAAAGAAACAATTAAAAATATTGAGGATTTGCCAGGAGAAAAGGAAAGTCAGAAACTTCTTTCGCATTTGGACGCATCGCGCATATTCCTTATCAATCTTGAGGAGCAGATGGATGATTTATAATAGCCAATGATACCATCCCGCATTTATACCATTAACCGGCTATCAGCGTATTTACTTTTATCTTTTCTTTCATCATTTCTCTAACAGTAGAAGCTATACCCTGCGCATCATAACCTGTTTCCCGGTACAGTTCTTTCAGGCTACCATGTTCAACAATTCTATCGGGTATACCCAACAATTTTACTTCGGCACTGTACCTATGCTGTGTCATAAATTCTAAGATCGCCGATCCAAAACCACCTACGATCGTTCCATCTTCAACAGTAATGATCTTATCAAATTTGCTAAACACTTCGTGCAATAGTTCTTCGTCAATAGGCTTTACAAAACGCATATCAAAATGTGCAGGATTTAAGCCCTCAGTTTTTAATTCGCGTATGGCAGATGTAACAAAATTGCCGGGATGCCCGAAGCTTAAAATAGCTATGTCTTCGCCATCTTTTATCTTCCTTCCTTTTCCAATTTGTATTGTTTCAAAGGGTGTACGCCATTCGGTCATTACACCTTCGCCGCGGGGGTACCGGATCACAAACGGAAGTTGATTAGTTTCCAACTGGGCGGTGTACATTAAGTTGCGCAATTCCCTTTCGTTCATAGGTGCGCTTATCACCATATAGGGGATACACCTGAAGTAAGGTATATCATATGCGCCATGGTGGGTGGGTCCGTCTTCACCAACCAGCCCTGCTCTATCAAGGCAAAGTATTACCGGTAATTTTTGAATAGCTACATCGTGCACCACCTGGTCGAAAGCGCGCTGCATAAACGATGAATAGATGTTACAAAACACCCGCATTCCCTGTGTGGCCAAACCAGCGCTAACAGTAACAGCATGTTGCTCGCAAATTCCTACGTCGAATGAACGATCGGGCATTTTTTCCATCATAAATTTCAGGGAACTTCCGCTGGGCATGGCAGGTGTAATACCCATGATCTTATCGTTTGCTTCGGCAAGTTCTACAATGGTATGCCCAAACACATCCTGGTACTTTGGTGGTTGGGGAGTGTCGAATTTCTTCTTCACAATTTCACCGGTTATCTTATCAAACAGGCCAGGCGCGTGCCACTTGGTTTGATCCTTTTCTGCAAGCGAATAGCCTTTACCTTTTACCGTAACAATATGTAATATTTTAGGACCTGGAATTTCGCGAAGGTCTTTCAAAGTATCTACCAGCTTGGTAATATTATGTCCATCTATCGGCCCGAAATAGCGAAGCTTTAAGGCTTCAAATAGATTGGCGCTGCTGCTTACCATACCTTTTAAGCTGTCGCTGAACTTGTGCGCCATGCCTCTTGTAAAATGTTTACCTACGGGAAGTTTACCCAAAGCATTCCATACATCATCTTTAAACTTATTGTAAGTGGGCGATGTAACAATATCGGTCAGGTATTCTTTAAGGGCGCCAACATTAGGATCAATGCTCATGCAATTATCGTTCAGTACAATAAGCAAGTCACTGTCGGCCACGCCTGCATGGTTCATAGCTTCAAAGGCCATACCGGCAGTCATAGCGCCATCACCAATAACCGCCACCACTTTTTTACCGTTTTCCTTTTTGTATTTGGCTGCCATTGCCATGCCTAATGCAGCCGATATCGAAGTGGAAGAATGGCCTACCCCAAATGTATCGTACTCACTTTCGCTGCGTTTTGGAAAGCCGCTTAGCCCGTTGTACTTGCGGTTTGTATGAAAATTATCGCGCCGGCCTGTTAAAATTTTATGTCCGTATGCCTGGTGGCCAACATCCCAAACAAGCTGGTCGTAGGGAGTATTGTAAATATAATGAAGTGCAACGGTGAGTTCAACAACCCCCAGGCTCGCCCCAAAGTGACCGCCGTGAACGCTTACTACATCAATAATATATTGCCGTAACTCATCGCACACCTGGTGCAATTGTTCCCTGTTTAATTTTTTCAGGTCAGCCGGGTTGTCTATTGATTTAAGTAAGGCGCCGGGAGTAATTTCCATCCAAATAATTTTTGTAAAAATAAGGGTTTAAAATGAGCAGTTGAGCTGTTTGAAATGCTACAACAAACATTCACCAATACGGTTCAGTGCGAAAAAAAGTTTACACCGTATGGGATAACGCTGCACCAATGAGCAGCCATTTTAGCCATTAATCAAATGAATTGCCGTAAAAGCCCCCAGTTTTTTATTTTTGATGCTTATGAAATTGAAAATCTCGAAATATTGGCTTTGCCAGATAGGCGGCTGGAGCACCTATATTATTGTCTACACATTCTTTTATCTCACGCTACGCACCAAAGAACAACCAAATTTTTTCGAGGTTTTAATGTTAGATGCAATTCTCGGTTTGGGTATTACACACCTTATGCGGTTTTTTATAAGGAAAGCTGATTTTTTGAAAAAGCCATTGGACAGGCAGATTATTTACATGTTTCTGACAACGGTAGCGTTTTCTTTTATGTTTGCTTTTGCCAGTATATTTTTTGAGGATATGCTGAACCTTACCGCCGAACAGTTTAAAAAATATACGCTGGTTAACCAAACCCTCAGGGCATCTTTTGGCAGCTTTCTTTTTCTTATTATCTGGAACCTCATCTACTTTACCTATCACTATATTGAAAAAAGCCGCCAGGAACAATTAGATAAAATACGCCTGCAAACGCTGGTGAAAGAACTTGAACTGAAAACCATCAAAGCACACATCAACCCTCATTTTATATTTAATGCTTTAAACAGCATTCGTGCACTGGTTGATGAAAACCCTGAAAGAGCACGACAGGCCATAACCGAGCTTAGTAATATTTTGCGCAGCAGTATGCAGGCGGAAAAACTTGAAACCTCTTCTCTTGAAAAAGAACTTGGTATTGTGAAAGACTACCTCGCTTTGGAACACATTCGGTTTGAAGACCGGTTGAATGTGGTGTACGATATTGATGACGATACATTGGATCAGCCTGTACCACCTATGATGTTGCAAACACTGGTAGAAAACGCCATCAAGCACGGCATAAGCAAAAGGGTAGAGGGCGGCACCATTCGTATTATTTCTGATTTTAAAGGCGACAGCCACGAGCTGATTGTGCAAAACACCGGTCATCTCAACGGAACTTATAACCACGATGGCTTTGGCATTTACAGCACGCAAAACAGGTTGTTACTGATGTACGGCGAAAAAGCCCACTTTCAAATAAAGGACGAAAACGATGTTGTGGAAGCCAAGATAACCATGCCCGTAATTTTAAATTAAACCGCTACCTAATTTCTAAACCTTATAACACATGTCTATCAGAACCATTATCATTGATGATGAACGTTTGGCGCGAAATGAATTAAAAAAATTGCTGCAGGAGTTTGGAGAGATTGAAGTTATTGATGAAGCCGCCAATGTAAATGAAGGACTGGAAAAAATAGAGTTACACAATCCCGACCTCATTTTTTTAGATATACAGATGCCAGGTAAAACAGGTTTCGACTTGCTAGAAGAACTTGAACGAACACCCCGCGTAATTTTCACCACTGCGTATGATGAATACGCTTTAAAAGCTTTTGAGGTGAATGCACTCGATTACCTTTTAAAGCCTGTTGAACCGCGGCGTTTGCACGATGCAATTCAAAAATTGCATAGCGAAGAACACCGTGATACTGCGCCTACCGGAACCATTGTAACGCGCAACACCTTATTGGGCGAAAGCGACCAGGTGTTTGTAAAAGATGGCGAACGATGCTGGTTTGTAAAGCTGAACGAAATACGTTTGTTTGAAAGTGTTGGCAATTATGCCAAAGTATTTTTTGCAGGCAATAAGCCGCTCATCTTAAAATCGTTGAATGCCTTGGAAGAACGTTTGGATGATAAAATTTTCTTTAGGGCAAACCGCAAGCATATTATCAATATGCGCTGGATAGAAAAAATTGAACCTTATTTTAATGGCGGCTTGCTGTTGGAATTAAAAGGGGGCGAAAAAATTGAGGTAAGCCGCAGGCAAACTGTTAAGTTTAAAGAAATGATGAGTTTGTAAACTATTCATCGGTTTATGCACTTCCTGTTCAATTCTCATAGCCTCGAACTATTACGCTTTTTGAGCCCAAATTTATTTATCTCCCTAAACAAATTGCAACCCCAACAACCCTCTTACATTTTTACTATGCGCATCCAATGTTTAATGCCGGTCTTCCTGATGGTTTGTTTTACACCGACTGTTTTTGGTCAAAAGATCAATAAGATTATACATGAAAAAGAAGTTGAAAGGATTGAAACCGTACTATCGGCTAATGATATGGAGGGAAGAAAAACT
>JANPIA010000273.1:0-1686 GCA_031424735.1 Segetibacter sp. | reverse complement strand
TACAGGTAACTAGAAACATTCCACCTGCTTACCTGACACATGCCGCCGACGATAAAACAGTTGATGTTGATAACAGCATTGTTTATTTTGAAAAGTTGAGACATCAGAACGTTGATGCTGAGATGCATATTTATCCGAGAGGTGGGCATGGCTTTATCTTTAGGCAAAAAGGTTGGATGGACACGTTGCTTCTGTGGATGAAGCATAACAAATGGATAAATAATTAGGTGTCGGCCGAAAAAGGTAAATGCAATCGCCTAAAACTATAGCTACATAAGGGATAAAAAGTTGAACGGATTGCGACGCAACGAAGATGCTATGAAAAACAACTGCCGGTGACAAAAAATACAACCCGAAGTAGCTTGACTAATAAACAATATTGCCATTACATCTAACGAAATATTTACCAATGAGGAAGCTTGCCACAGGCGCTTTTCTTTTTCTTATTTGTTCTCAATATTCGTTCTCGCAACAAACACCTGTAACTATACAGGTAGATGCGGGAAAGCCTGTTGGTGACATGAAACCTTTCTGGGCATTTTTTGGTTACGACGAACCCAACTATACTACGAGGGAAAACGGCAAAAAGTTATTAACTGAAATTCAGCAGTTGAGCCCGGTACCGGTTTATGTAAGACCGCACAACCTGCTAACTTCAAAAGGAAATAGTAAAGCACCTGACCTTAAATGGGGCTATACCGATGCCTATAAAGAAGATGCCGACGGCAAGCCAATTTACAACTGGACGGTTGTTGACAGCATTGTTGACACTTACGTACAACGAGGCATGAAGCCTTTGATGGAAATTGGTTTTATGCCAAAAGACCTTTCAACTAAACCAGAACCCTACGAGCATACATGGAGTAAGAACGGACAGATATGGACAGGATGGACATACCCCCCAAAAGATTATAACAAGTGGCGGGAACTGGTTTACCAATGGGCAAAACATTCAATTGAACGTTACGGAAAACAGGAGGTGACCACATGGTTGTGGGAACTTTGGAATGAACCCGATATTGGCTATTGGTCGGGTACCTTCGATGAGTTTTGCAAGATGTATGATTACGCAGCCGACGGTTTGAAAAAGGCTTGTCCCGAATGCCCGATTGGTGGACCGCATACTACCAACCCTGGCGGAGAAAAAGCTTTCACGTTTTTGAATAAATTTATCGAACACTGCCTGACTGGCCAGAACTATGCAACGGGAAAAAAAGGAGCGCCGCTGCAATACATTGGCTTCCATGCTAAAGGCGCACCCGAACTAATCAACGGCAATGTTCGCATGAATATGAGTACACAGCTAAAGAGCATTCAACGTGCTTTTGAAGCTATAAGTAAGAATCCTAAAATAAAGAACGTCCCTATTATAATTGGTGAAAACGATCCTGAAGGTTGTGCGGCTTGTTCTGAAAAGCGGGAGCCTCGCTACGGCTACCGCAATGGCACCATGTATCCTGTATATACTGCAGCTTCCTATGCCCGTATCTACGAATTGATGGACCAGTACAAAGTGAACCTGCGCGGCGCGGTTACATGGGCTTTTGAGTTTGAAGACCAGGAGTGGTTTGCCGGCTTTCGTGATTTGGCAACCAATGGAGTTAACAAGCCTGTCTTAAATGTATTCCGCATGTTTGGTATGATGCGTGGAAAAAGACTAGCGGTAAAATCGGATGGTGGTGTTAG
>JANPIA010000272.1:0-2404 GCA_031424735.1 Segetibacter sp. | reverse complement strand
TTGCCGACCCGCGAATAATTATAAAGAAGGCGCTGGAGCACGATGCTACCAGCCTGGTACTTTGCCACAACCACCCCAGCGGTAATTTGAGACCAAGCAAGCAGGATGAAGAACTGACCCAACGAATAAAAGAAGCAGCCCGAATTTTCGATATCCGTATTATGGATCACCTTATAGTGAGTAGTGAAGGGTATTTTAGTTTTGCCGATGGGGGAATTTTGTAGTTTGGTTGATGGAAGTTGACAGATGACAGTTGACTGTTGACGGATGAACACCCCAAATTGCCTGGAGAATAAATGTACAAGAGTGCGACGCAATTACAGACGAACAACGTTTCGATGCCGGCACCAAAAATATTTATGATACGATGGAACACCTTCCCGTGAATTAAAAGCTGTCAACAATCATCCTCTACTTCCTCCTTCTGTCAACGGTCATCTATCAACTGTCATCTCTCTTCTTACTCATACCGGAGCGCCACGATAGGATCGAGCTTGGATGCTTTAATTGCGGGCCATAAACCGGCGGCAAGACCAACAATGCTGCAAATAATAATACCTGTTACAACCCATCCCCATGGCACAACAAAGCCGGTACCTAAAACGGAGGAAAATAAATTACCCACCAGTACACCCAGGATGATGCCGAAGATGGCACCCAATAAACTGATGATAAGCGACTCAAAAAGGAACTGGTTACGAACACTGCTGCGTGTACCACCAAGGGCTTTAATTAAGCCAACTTCCTTTGTACGCTCAGTTACGGCTACCAGCATAATATTCATTAAGCCAATGGCTGCACCTATTAAAGTGATCAGCCCGATGGCACCGGCAGAACCGGAGATGCTGCCAAGTAAGGTGATCATTACTTCGGCAACACTGTCGCTTTTATCTATAAAAAAATTATCGGCCTCGGTTGCACTGAGTTTGCGTATTCCCCTGAAGGTGCCGGTTGCTTCGGCAATGGCAGGATCAAGTTGTGTGATCTCATCTACCATAATATTGATAGTATAAGAACTGCCTGCATTTGGTAAGCGCCTTACATTAGTATGACTGGTTACGATCACCTTATCCATTTGCATAAATGCACTGGAACCTTTAGGGGTAAGCAAACCAACCACCCTGTACGAAAGGTTGCCAACCTTTATGATTTTATCGATACATTTTGCAGGGCTTTTCGGAAAAAATTTCTTCGCCACATCCTGCCCTAAAAAACAAACATTTCTCCCCGTTTGAACATCAAGGCGGCTAAAGTTTCTGCCGGCTTCCAAACCATAACCATTCACCAATAAAAAGTTTTCATCGCCACCGGTTACCCTAACATCCGGGTTGGTTTCTTTATTTTCAAACTTTGCCTGCACGTTGCCTGGTCCGCCCAGTTGTATACCTACCATCGAGGGAAAAGGATAAGTCTCTTTAAAAGTGGAAGCCTGCTCGTAGGTAATGCGTTTACCAATGTTTGATTTCTTCTCTTTTTGCCCTTTCTTTTTTTGACTGGTTTGGTTGCGGTTCCCCCCTATCCTTATTTGCCGCTCCTGGTAGCGGATACTAAAAGCGTTTGCCCCAAGCGTTGAGAAGCTTTCTTTTAAGCTTTGTTTCATTGCAGTAATAGCGGTAATGATACCGATGAGCGCCATAATGCCAAACGCAATAATTGCTACCGTAATTCCTGTTCGCAGTTTATTGCCACGAACGGTTCTGTAGGAAAGGGCGAGTGTATCAGAAAGTTTCATAATGAGGTGTGTTAAAGATAATGAACCGAACCGCCTATGCAAAAACGATTATTGCTTTCATTTATAAAATATGCTTCTGCAATCTAAGAATGAAACACAATGCAACATAGGAGAAACAAAGAGATGTTTCCGTTGCTAGCGGGTTACGGTGGAACAATAACATTCGTTCATTAATTGGAATTTTATGATTCTTCTTCGAAGTACAATTTATAAAAATGCTTACCCAATGCAACATCAAACCCTTTTTCAATAAGGTCTTTTCGTCCATGAATATAGATGTGAAAATTCTTATCAAGCTTCAGTACACTCTTGTATAACCGCTCCTGTTTTTTTACTGCCGAAAGGTGTATATCAAACTCTTCACCAATATCAACTTCTTTTGCGTGCTGGTAGGTTTTTTTGTACTGGCTGAATGCATCCGCTACTTCGGGGTGATGGATCACTTCCTCCTTAAATTCATCGAGCCTGAACTGATCTTTTGTTTTAAAATATTCCATACTGCGGTTCAGCATATCTATCTGGTCGCTCTTGTTCACGTCAAATTTTTCGTGCAGCTCGTTGCTAATAAAAAGCTTGCACATGCCTAATAATTTTTCTGTTTGATGATAGCTGTTATCGTATGGCTTCACCTGTAAAAAATCGTTTACCCAGTATTGTGCATCCTGTTGTTTG
>JANPIA010000271.1:0-7548 GCA_031424735.1 Segetibacter sp. | reverse complement strand
AAAAATAATAATTTTCTGCATCAGGTTTATCAGCGCACGTTGCAATGTACCTCTATTGCTAAAGCCAAGTGGGAGTACATTTTTGCGGAAAGGTGGATTATTTATTTTTAAACAAACCTAAACCCTTCAGCCAACGTTATTACCATAGAATCAGTCTTCATTTCAACCGGGAAAAAGCGGGAATTACACAACAGGTTAATCTGCCCGTTACAGAATTTAAATTTTATCTTTAAGAATAATAATGGTAAAGTGCAGCAACTAAAAACTATTTTAAAATCAGGGGAAAAAAAATATGCTTTTTTGTTGTCATTCAGCGTTTTCTTTTTTTTTATTAACCTACTATCATTAAAAAATTTTGGACAAAGCTGTCCGCCAAACATCGACTTTGAATCGGGCACTTTTAGCGGTTGGACTTGTTACACAGGTTTTGCCACTGCAGTTGGTACACAAAACGTTCTCAACCTTACACCTTCAGGAGGCCCATCGTACGACAGGCATACTATGTATTCTGGCAATTCCGGTGGGGTCGATCCCTATGGCGGTTTCCCGGTTAATTGCCCCAACGGCAGTGGAAACTCTATAAAATTGGGCAACAATTTGGGTGGCGGCCAGGCCGAGGGGATCTCTTATGAATTCACTATCCCTGCAAACCAAAATTCATATTCACTCATTTATCATTACGCCGTAGTTTTTCAGGCGCCGAACCACCGTGAAAACGAGCAGCCAAGGATGGAAATTGAAGTAACCAACGTTACAGATAACACGGTTATCAGTTGCGCTTCGTTCACATTCATTTCGGTGGGCACCTCTTTACCTGGTTTCCAGGTTTCATCCAACACAGATACAACCACCGTTTTATATAAAAATTGGTCAGCCGTTACGGTAGACCTTTCCGGCAATGCAGGCAAAACCATACGAATGTTTTTTAAAACCGCCGATTGTACTTTTCGCAGGCATTTTGGTTATGCTTATATAGACGTAGACTCCGAATGCAGCGGGAGTTTTTTAGGCGCCACGTATTGCCCCGACGATACGCTGGTTAATATAACTGCGCCTTATGGATACCAGGGTTACACCTGGTACGACAGCGCCCTAACAAAGGTGTTGGGTACCCAGCAGGTTTTAACGCTTGCACCTCCTCCCCGTTCGGGTACAACCCTCGCTGTAAAATTAGAACCCTACAATGGATACGGGTGCCCAAACACTATTTATGCGCAAGTGAAAGATTCGCTGACCGTAGTGGCGGATGCCGGCCGGGATACCCTCTCGTGCAACCGTGATCCCGTTTCTATTGGCACCATACCCAAGCCGGGGCTTATTTATAAATGGGCACCAATAAAAGGACTTAGTAATCCAACGATATCCAACCCAACTGCTTCGCCGGATAGCACTACAACCTATGTGGTCACCACCACTAATTCAGGTGGTGGTTGCCGCACTACCGACACCGTTATAGTAAGAGCTTCTATTATCGACGACTCACTTCAATTGCTCGGGAAGGCAGCGTACTGTTTGGGGTATGGCGATAGTGCCGTGTTAAAAGTTTCGCCAACACAAAGCATACAATGGTTTAAAGACAATGTGGCAATAAGTGGTGCGCGCCAGCCCATATACCGGGTAGCCGTAAGTGGAACTTATTATGCTGTACTCAGAAATTCGACCGGCTGTTCCATTACCACCCGAAGCCAGACCATATTTATTGACAAAGCATTGCCGGGATTGCGCTATCCTTTAGAGTATGCCGTTGTTAATTTGCCTCTTTCTTTAAAGGCGCGTCAAATTGGCGAGACTGTTTTATGGCGACCCGGCGCCAAACTTAACACAGCCAATAGTTTTGCCCCGGTGTTCCAGGGTACAACCGAACAGTTGTATTTAATAGACATCAGGGCTGCTTCGGGTTGCATAACGGTAGATACGCAATTGGTACGCACTGTTAAAAATGTTGAAGTTTATGTTCCCACTGCTTTCACTCCCAACCAGGATGGACTCAACGATTTTTTACACCCGATACTTAGGGGCGTAAAAGAGGTTCGTCACTTCAGAATATTTAACCGGTGGGGGCAATTGCTTTTTGAATCAAAGAACCCGCAGCCGGGATGGAATGGTTCATTTAAAGGCATACCACAACAATCGCAGGCTGTTGTTTGGGTGCTGGATTGCCTGGGAGTAGATGGGCAACCGTATGTACAAAAAGGCACCAGCGTATTGTTGCGATAACTTAGCCGATACCAATCTTCACTTTTTATTATTAACTGCAACAAGCAAACAGATTCCAAACCTATGATCTCACTAATTATTGCGACAGCTTTTGTTGCAGCCGTTTACCTGTTTTTGCACCTGCCAAAATTTGGCAAACTGCCTTCCGGCGACCGTTTGGTGCGAATAAAAAGCTCTCCTAATTACAAGATGGGGCAGTTTCAAAATATCAGCTACACGCCAGCACTAAAGGAAGGGGTTAGTTATTATACCGTGATGAAAGATTTTTTTCTAAACAAGAGTAAGCGAACAAAACCATCCACCACACTTCCTTCTAAAAAAACGGACCTTTTCAACATCGACCCAAATAAAAACATACTGGTTTGGTTTGGGCATTCGTCGTATTATATGCAGGTTGATGGCAAGAGGATTTTGGTTGACCCGGTTTTTAGTGGAAGCGCATCACCAATCGCCTTTACAACACGCAGTTTTGCGGGCAGCGATGTTTATACTGCCGATGAAATTCCTGCCCTGGATTATCTTTTTATTAGCCACGACCATTGGGACCATTTGGATCACCAAACAGTTAATAAACTTAAAACAAAGACCAGGAGAATTATTACCGGGCTGGGCACCGGCGCGCATTTTGAAAGGTGGGGATTTGATACCAGCCTTGTTGCAGAAATGGATTGGCACGAAGAAATAAAATTGCCTGAAGGTTTCACTGTGAACAGTGTGCCGGCAAGGCATTTCTCCGGCAGGGGCTTTAAACGAAACCAGGCGATGTGGATGGCATTTATACTTACCACACCTTCCATGAAAATTTTTATAGGTGGCGATAGCGGGTACGATCCCTATTTCGCAACAATCGGAAATGAATTCGGACCTTTTGATATTGCTGTGTTAGAATGCGGGCAATACAATGATTACTGGCATTACATACACATGATGCCTGATGAAGTGGTACAGGCGGCACTCGATCTGAAAGCAAAAAAATTTTTACCCGTACACTAGGCTAAATTTTCCCTTTCGCTGCACAGTTGGGATGAGCCTGTTATCACGGTAGTTAACGAAGCCAAAAAAAGAAACATGCCCATTGTTCATCCAATGATAGGAGAAGAAATGGATCTTAATTCGGAAACATCTTTCTGCGAGTGGTGGAAAAAAATTGAATGACAAATGGGATTATTCAGGTACTTCTATGGTGTTTAAAAAATGGTAAGGCACAGTTTTTTTATGATTTGGATAAATAAACTTTTATGGATACCAACCAACCATTACCCAATTCAAATCCCGCACAAAAAAACAAAGAAACCGATCCATCGGTATCGACTGATGACAAACTGGTGGAGAAAGAAGAAAATACAGGGATGGATATGGGCGCCGATTTTGAACCGGATAAGGAACAGGATATGGACGACCTTGTGCATAGCCAGGCAGGTCTGCATAAGAAAAATGATATACCCCCACCCGATGATATCTGATGTTTGGAAGGCTCTCTTAGTTCCACATAAAACCTACTTAAAAACGGCGTGTAATTTACTGATGCCGGTTTTGTTTACTACCGCATGCGTTACCAATAACAGTCCACAAAGCAAACTGGCGCGGTCGCTGCAAAAAGGCGGTATAAAGGATGATACAAGCTGGGTTTATTCACTCCCGTACGAAAAGGGAACCAGGCATTTAATGGCGCAGGGATATTACAGTGCCTTCTCCCATAAAAACCGCGCAGCGCTCGATTTTAAAATGAAAAGCGGAACAAAGATTACTGCTGCAAGGGGTGGCATAGTAACCCGGCTGGAAGAGAGCAATACCAAAGGTGGGGGCAATGCAAAATACAGGCAGTATGCAAACCTCGTGATCATACAACATGATGATGGATCACGTGCCGGCTACTGGCACTTACAGCAAAATGGAGTGCTGGTAAATTTGGGCGATACGGTTAAGCAGGGACAAGTGATAGCACTAAGCGGTAAAACGGGTTATGCAGCGTTTCCGCACCTTCACTTTTTAGTTTGGACGAACCGTGAAAGCAGTTGGCAAAACATTCCTACAAGGTTTCAAACACTTAAAGGTCCACGGTATCTTCGTCCGTTGAGGAGTTATAAAAGTAGGCAGTACTAACTACTTTTTATTTCAACCACCCTCCTTTCTTTCGAACTTTTAAAGGCTGCTTCAATTATTCTTATAACATTAATTGCATCGTTGGCATCCACCGGTACCGTTCCTTTATTTCGAATAGCATCATGTAGTCCATCATAAAATTCGAGGTAATTTCCTTGTAATGAGTCGATAGATTTTTTAACAACAGCCTCGTCAATTTCTGTATGTAATAACCCTTTTTCGTTTGCAGGTTCTATGCCCCAGTTTTCCCGTTCAGGCAACTTACCTGCAAGCAAATCATTTTCCTGCACATCTGTTCTATCTTTTAAAAACGAGCCTTTCGTTCCATGAAAAACATACGACGGCACAGGCTCTCTTGCAACATAAGTTGATTTTATTCGTACGCGTTTTGTGGGATAATACAATAGAATTTCAAAGTAATCATCTACCAGCGAAATAGGTCGCAGATTGGTGATGTCGGCAAACACGGCATCGGGCATTCCAAACAATTGTAATGCCTGGTCAATCAGGTGCGAACCGAGGTCGTATAAAACACCGGTACCAGGTCCCGGTGTTTCCTTATGCACTTTAGGACTTAACTCTTCCTTGAACCGGTCGAAATGTATTTCTGCTTCCGCTATATCGCCCAGCAGCTTTTTATCAAGCACTTGCCGAATGGTTCTGAAGTCACTATCGAAGCGGCGGTTATGATACACCGTTAATATTTTGCCTTGCCGGGCTGCCAGTTCAACCAGATCAATACCTTCGGCAACCGCTGGCACAAAAGGCTTTTCAACGAGCACGTGCTTGTTAGCAAGCAATGCTTTTTTGGTATAGTCGTAATGCGTATAATTTGGTGTGTTTACTATTACCAGTTCAATGGCATCATCCGCCAGCATCTCCTCCAGCGTGGAGAATGATTTAACGCCATCGTAAAACTCGTGTACCGCTTTTTTGCTTCTTTCCCAGGCACCATAAAAATTAAACCCATTGTGTACATACAAAAAAGGCGCATGAAAAACTCGTCCCGACATACCGAAAGAACAGATGGCGGATTGTATTGGCTGGCTCATAAAATAAAGATAACAACTCTGAATAAATAGAATATATAGGACGGCGTTCTAGGCAATTTTTTATGCATCTTCCCGCATGTGCAACAGTTTACCACATTACATTCGATAGCGACCATCCTACTAATACAATAAATTCAAACGTGACTTTTCCGCTTTTTTGCCTGCCTGCGCCTTTACCATTTGCAGGCAATCACTACAACCCAGTTTTGGAGCGCCAATGGTTAGCAAGGGAAATGCGTCCCCTTCAAAATCGTAAGGCTTTATTTGTGGACCGTCCCATTGTTGTTGGTTGGCGATGTAGGGCTTTATGGCATTGAATGCTTTTACTAAAGACGCACCATTGGATGAAGCATAATGCCACAAATCAAAGCCGGTTTTTTCGGCCATTTGGGCGATGTTGAAGAAAGCCTGGAGGTTAAACGATGAATAGTGCAGTGAAGTAGTTCGTTCTATTTCAGCGGGAAACCTGCCGCCCTCATTCATTTGCTGGTGAAGGCGAACCGTGGCACTGGCAACAATTTTCTTTGCAAGTTGGGTGCTGTCGATAAACAATGCGAAAGCTAAGCGTTGCGCGTCGTACCAGGTACCATGATTGTTTTTTGCGTTCAGCTCCGACACACCGTTTTTACTGGTTTGCATCCAGTGCAAAAACTCCGCGAACCATTGCTTCATGCCCGCCTGGTCTTTAGCGCTCCAATTTTTTGACTGCTGTATTAAACCAATCGCATCCACCACCATAATAAAATGCCTCGTGTCTATCAACCCTGCGCCCCTGCCATCATTCACACCTTTAACAGCCTGTCCATAATTAAGGTTCGGGTTCATTTTTGTTTGGGATTTGAGGAACCAGGTTGTAAGCAATGCAGCAGCGTGCTTAGCATAACTTTCATCGTTAGAGAAATAATAAGCCAGTGCAAGGGTGTTTACGAGACTGCACATTTTTGGCATGTATTCTTTATCAAGATATTCTTTCACCTCAGGGTTGGTAACACCATCTTTTCGCATGTATGGCAAGCCCCCCGGCTTCGAAGGATCGGGCCAGAAATAAGGGGCGAGACTCATGTAATCGTGTTTATCGCCGCTTGGCGGAACATTCTTTTTTTCTGCCACACTGAATGGTCCCTGCAACAGGGCCGAGTCTGCCTGCTGTAACAAAAGCTTGTAGGCTGGTAACAACAACGCGTCTTTTTTCAACAAGCGGTTTTTATTATTCGCCAATACTCCACTGTCTAACACAAACACACGAGTGTGCTTCACCTGTGCTTTAACTTCAATACAGCAGTAGGTAAAAAAAATAAAAAAGGTCAGGGCAATTTTTTTCATGCTGTTTAATTGTTTGTTGGGTAAAAACTGTGCAAATAATATGAAGTTAATGGCGGTAGAACTGAAGCCGCTACGTGTGATGCGGATGAACGAAATGCGACGCAACAATGATGAACATTGTGATACTGCTGGTACCAAGATAACATTATGAAAAATACAGCCCGCCATTAATGTCGATGTTGGCGCCGGTAATAAATGCAGCTTCATCGCTTGCCAAATAGGCAACCAGGTCGGCTACATCACTTGCCTCGCCCTGGCGGCGGAGCGGTGTTGCATTGGCTACAGTGGTACGAACCTCCGGCTTAGTGAATGTATCGTGAAAAGAGGTTGCGATCATGCCGGGGCAAACCGCGTTTACACGAATGCCCTGCGGACCCAACTCCTTTGCCAGCCCACGCGTAAACGTAGATACAGCGCCTTTTCCGGTAGCATAAGCGGTTGCACCCATACCGCCTCCATCGCGTGCAGCCTGCGACGAAAAGTTGATGATGGCTGAACCTTTTGGCATAAATGGCGAAATGTTTTTAACGGTAAGAAATACGGGTTTTACATTGAGGTTTATCACGCCATCCCAAAACGCCTCATCCATTTCGGCAAGCGTTTTTCGTGCAACTAATCCACCAACAACATTTACCAGTATATGTATCTCATTGCCAAAGGCCTGCCTGGTTGCAGCAAGTAATTTAACCACATCATCGTTCTTCGTCATATCGCCTTGCACGGCAATGGCATCGCCGCCATTTGTTTTTATTTCGTCAATAATTTGTGTAGCGCTGTCTGCAGAGCCAAAATAATTCAGCACCACTTTAGCGCCTTCTGCAGCAAGTTTCAGCGATACCGCTTTCCCTATATC
>JANPIA010000270.1:0-6346 GCA_031424735.1 Segetibacter sp. | reverse complement strand
TTTCTTTTTTATCATCTTCCATTTTAGCCATACTGCCCGCACTTACCAGGCTATCTGTTTTTATTAAAACAGGGCTGGCTGAGGTGGTATCGGCTGGTATTGCATCACCCTTCCGTACACTTTCAGCTGTTTCGTCAGCGGGTGCAGCAACTCTATTTTTAAATGCATTTACAACGTTCGGGGCTACCGTGCTTTTATCAACCAAACTCAAATTGTCTGTGGCTGTTTTTTTGTTTGCCGAAAGTTTGGATACCGCACTGCCCTTTAACCTGTTTTGCTTCATTTGCGTTGCGCTTGCATTAGGTTGTACATTCTGTTTGCTTGCTTGTGTAACGTCAGCAGTTGTTGTTTTGCCATTCAATTTGTTGCCTGCCGGTTGGCGTTGGCTGGCTTCAACATTATTATCAATAGCCAGACTTGCGTCGGTGCGTCTTGCTTTACCTTCTGTTGAAATTTGTTTTGCATTGTTGATGCTGTCAGACGCCCGGGTTACAACAATAGGAGCTATACCGGAAAGATCATCGCTGCGTTGGGAAAGCCATAATCCGGTTCCGCCGCCCAGTAACACCACACCTGCGAACAACCAAAAAAAGAAGAGTCGCCTGCGCCTTCGTTGTTTAGCAAGCCTTGCTTCCACCTGTTGCCAGACTTCGTTATCCGGCACAAGCGTAAACGCCGCCATTTGCTGCTGCAGCTTTTTTTCAAAATCATTTGTTTGCATACAACTTGTTTTTATTCCCCGAAGTATTGTTGATCCAGCTAATAAGCAAGTGCCTTGCACGCATGTATTGCGACCGGGAAGTGTTTTCGCTAATGCCAAGCATCTGTCCTATTTCAACATGCGAGTAACCCTCCACTGCATTCAGGTTAAAAATGGTTTGGTAACCAGTAGGCAATTGCCTTATCAGGTCAGCCAGTTCTTTGGTGTTCAGTTGCATCTCAACATCGTTGTGGGTTACCACATGCAGGTCTGCTTTATCAAACAACAGATCGTTTTGGTAGCGCTTACTTTGCTTTAAATAATTGAGTGCCGTGTTCACCATTATTCTTCTTATCCAGGCACCCAACTCTCCCTCATTTTTATATTGGTTTAAAAACCGGAAAACTCTTACAAACCCTTCCTGCAGCACATCTTCTGCATCCTGTATGCTTTTGGTATAACGATAGCAAACCCCCAGCATGGCAGGTGCAAAAAGTCCGTACAGCATTTTTTGTGCTGCCGGCTTTTCCTTCAAACAATCTTTTACCAGTTGGTGATGATCGCCCATAGATACAGTTCAAGCAGGTTGACAACAGATTATTACTGCCCGTTGCATTCATCAAATAAAAGCGGAGATAATTTTCGGAGACTATTTAAACTAAAAGCAATATTTAAAAAAAAGGTGTCAAAGCCCGTTGAACTCTGCTATGTTCTGAAGATATTCCATAAACTCTTTCCAAACCATCCTGCCATCATTAAACGGGTAATACACATCAAATAATTCCTTTGTCAATCTTATATTCCTGCGTTGATTATAATAGTAAACAGCGAGGTTCATGGCAAATTCTTTCTTTATATCCCGCGCCTTATCCATGTCGGCACGCTTACCTTCTTCGTTTAATATTTGCAGGTTTTTTAATAGTTGCTTTTCCGCTTCCGATAAAAATGGGATCACCTCAAATCTGCCTTGTTTGTAACGAAGGTTAATGTGGCGAATCATTTTAAATCCATTGGTTGTGTCGTCGTATCCGCAGGCGAAACAACTTTTAAAATATCCCAGCGATTCGCCAAAGGAAAATGTGAAGATGGAATCCGCAACGCAAACATCCCCCGCTATAAGCGAAGCAGTTTGACGGAACTTTCCATTGGCTTGCTGCGGAAATATATACCACTCGTCGCAGCAGTGAGCGCCACCGCTGAAGTTTCTTAACCACAGTTCAGGAACGCCGTTGTTATCAGCATCTTTTATTGCGATCGACAGGAACGTTGTATCGAGCGATTGTTCCTGTATAAATTCCTTTAGTGTAAACAGTTTACCCTGGGCATCTATCACCGCTATTTTCGCTGTATCAAAAGGATTTGTTTGAAGAAAAAATTGGGTGTAGCAATCTGCTTCCTTTGTGTCAACTTCGGGCAAAATAACCAAAGGCGAATCAACGGTTACTAAAACGGAATCAGTTACAATATCAGCAACAGGTTTACTTTTACAGCCAAACATTAAACAACCAAAAAAGAGTAGCGAAAAATACTTCATGAATTATTTTTGATTCGCATCAAATTTAGCAGGTTTTAATACAGCACATTTCTTATGAACTTACAACAACGTGACGAAGCCTGCATCTGGCATCCATATACAGCACAAAAAAATAATGCCCCCATCATTCCTATTGTAAAAGGCAAGGGCACCTTGTTGTACACAGAGAACAATACAACTTACATAGATGCGATCAGCAGTTGGTGGGTCACGATTCATGGACACGCGCATCCTGAAATTGCGAAGAGAATTTTTGAGCAGGCGCAAATATTGGAGCAGGTGATTTTTGCGGGTTTCACCCATAAACCAGCTATCGAGTTAGCCGAAAGGCTGGTGAAAATGTTGCCGGGGCAAATGGCGAAAATATTTTATTCAGACAATGGTTCCACTGCTACAGAAGTTGCTATCAAAATGTCCATTCAATATTGGTGGAACCAGGGACAAGTTCAACGCAATAAAATTCTTGCCTTTAAAAACGGTTATCATGGCGATACATTTGGCGCCATGAGTATTAGTGACCGAAGTGTTTTTACGATAGCCTACCGCGATAAACTTTTCGAAGTAATTTTTATTGATACCCCTACCCCTGCTAACCTCAACGAGCTAACCAATTTTCTCCAAAACGAGGGTGAAGACATCGCCGCTTTCATATATGAACCATTGCTG
Source organism: Segetibacter sp. (assembly GCA_031424735.1). GTDB lineage: Bacteria > Bacteroidota > Bacteroidia > Chitinophagales > Chitinophagaceae > Segetibacter. Next base: position 3,446 of record JANPIA010000270.1, on the reverse strand, counting down.
CAAGGTGCCGGTGGTATGAAGATGTATGAAACCTATTTGCTGAACGAGCTATTGAATGTTGCCAAACACCAATCCATTGTTTGCATAGCCGACGAAGTGCTGACCGGGTTTGGAAGAACGGGTAAATTTTTTGCCAGCGACCATGTGTACACAAAGCCAGATATTATGTGTTTAAGCAAAGGTTTAACCGGTGGCACTATGGCATTAGGTGTTACTGCGTGTACTAAAAATATACATGACGCATTTGTTTCGGATGATAAGATGAAAACATTTTTTCATGGACATTCCTTTACGGCTAATCCACTGGCCTGTACGGCGGCATTAGCCAGTTTGGATTTGCTGGAAACGGTGGAGTGTATTCAAAAAATTGGCTGGCTGGCTAAAATGAATAAAGCTTTCTCGTACGATCTGGAAAGGTTAAACGGTATAAAAAATGTTAGGGTGCTGGGTACCATCCTTGCGTTTGAAATAGACACTGGCAGCGATGAATACCTGAATAATATCAGCCGCGAGATAACCGCGTTTTGTCTTCAGCAAGGGGTGTACCTGCGTCCACTCGGCAACACCGTTTATATTATGCCACCCTATTGCATAACCGAAACGGAGTACGGACAGGTGCAGCAAACTATTTTAAACTGGATTGCTTTGAATAATCAATAACAGCCTGCCATTCAACAGCTGCTATAAAATTTCAACAAAAAAAAACCCGCCTGAAAAAGCGGGTTCCGGTTAAATTTTTTAAAATTACAAATCCGATATCACCTTATACCTGGGAACCAATATTTTCATTACCACCCATGCGATTAAATAAGCGGTGGCACAAAAGGCAAACATTATGGTATACCCTGTTTCAATATGACCCAATGCTTTGTAATGATCAAACAATGCGCCGCCAACCTTGGTTACCAGTACACCCCCGATACCACCAGCCATTCCACCAATGCCTACAATAGAGCCGACTGCTTTTTTGGGGAACATATCAGATACAGTGGTGAATATATTTGCGCTCCATGCCTGGTGTGCCGATGCTCCCACACCAATTAACAGAACGGGAACCCAAAAGCTGTAATGTCCGAGTGGCTGAGCCGCCAATACAACAAGTGGTATGAGTGCTATCAGGAACATTGCCCGCATTCTTCCATCGTAGGGTTCGTAGCCTTTACGTATAAAGTACATGGGAAACCATCCGCCGCCAATACTACCAAACATGGTCATGCTGTACAATACTGCCAACGGCAGCATCACTTTTTCATCTACAATTCCATAGTTATCTTTTAAATAAGCTGGCAACCAAAACAAAAAGAACCACCACACGCCATCCGTCATAAACTTGCCAAAAGTAAACGCCCAAGTTTGCCGGTAACCCAACAATTTAACCCACGGAATTTTTTCATGTTTCGGTTCCATAATAACGGGAGTATCGGTAACACCGGTGGCTAATTCATTTGAATCGTCGATGTTTATATACGCCAATTCTTCAGCCGACAATCGCTTCTGCTTTTCAGGTTTTTCGTAATACTTCAACCAAAATATCAACCACAAAAGCCCTACAGCACCAATAATTAAAAAGGTGGCCTCCCAACCCCAATGCTTATAAATCCACGGCACCGTAAGTGGCGCCAATATTGCGCCAACATTTGAACCTGAATTGAAAATGCCGGTAGCAAACGACCGCTCTTTTTTTGGAAAATATTCAGCAGTAGCTTTTATGGCTGCCGGAAAGTTTCCTGATTCGCCAAAGCCTAAAACCGCACGGGCAAACATAAAGCCCAATATGGATACCGGTACCGCAGCAATGCCAATCCAGCCCAACACGGCAGCAATGCCTTCGCCCATAGGTATTGCAAGGGCATGGATTACCGCACCAAACGACCATATAATGATAGCCCATGCATAACCCTTTTTTGTGCCAAGTTTGTCTATTATTCTGCCGGCAAACAACATGGAGATAGCATAGGTGAACTGGAATACCGAAGCAATATTTGCATAGTCAGTATTACTCCAACCAAATATTTCCTCCAGTCGAGGTTTCAACAGGCTTAGTACCTGCCGGTCTAAATAGTTAACCGTAGTGGCAAAAAATAATAAAGCGCAAATCGTCCAGCGATACTTTCCTATGGCTTGTTGTGGCATCGTTAAATTAAGATTTAATGGATTTGATCACTTCTAATACTTCTTTGGTAAGACTTTCAATTTTTGCATAATCTTTCTGCTCCAACAATTGCTTGCTTACCAGTTTGCTACCCATACCTACCGCACAAACACCAGCTTTAAACCAGCCTGCAATATTTTCTTTTTCAAGATCCACGCCGCCTGTTGGCATAAACAAAAGACCGGGAAAGATTTCTTTTACTGCTGATAAAAATGCAGTGCCTAAAATATTACCCGGAAATAATTTAATCAATTTTGCACCTAATTGTTCGGCGCGAATAATTTCAGTTGGCGTCATACAACCCGGAACCCAAAGCATTCCGTTTTTATCTGCAACGGCTGCAGCATCCTCTACCAGCCCCGGGCTAATTATGTAATCGGCACCCGCATCAATAAAAGCCAGTGCCTGTGCAGCATTTTTTATTGTACCTATACCGAGGTACATGCCGTTCAGTTCGTTGTCGCAAAGCTTTTTCATTTCGCCAAAGTTCTTCAGCGCTGCTTCTCCACGGTTGGTGTACTCAACTGTTTTAATGCCCGCCCGGTACAAAGCCCGTAACACTTCGAGGCTCACTTCAACATCCTTATTAAAATACAATGGCAGTATTCCCTGGTTTTGAATCAACTGCAAAATTTCTGTTTTCTTATCCATAAACTTATATTGTGTGATTGAAAATTTGTACTAAAATGTATTTTTGAAAGATGAGTGGAAGATGCGCTGAAAGAGTCAATTCTACAATACCGCTTTATCATCTTTTAGTACGCAATCGTTACCGTATTTTTTATTCATCCATTAATACCTGTGTGCCCTAACTTTGACCACCTTATAAAAGTGAGCTACAAGATAATAACTCAATTGCAAATAAAATTTTTTACTTAAAACCAACCAACGATTATGCCTAAAAAAGTTGTAACCCTCGGAGAAATAATGCTACGATTATCTACTCCCGACTACAAAAGATTTGTAACAGCCGACAGCTTTGATGTAACCTATGGCGGTGGCGAAGCAAACGTTGCCGCGGCTATTTGCAACTATGGCGAAAATGGAACCTTCGTTACCAAGGTGCCAAAAAACCCGATCGGTCAGGCAGCAATAAACCATTTGCGCCGCTTTGGTGTAGACACACAATATATTGCCCGCGGCGGCGACCGCTTGGGGATTTATTTTTTAGAAACCGGCGCCTCCATGCGTGCATCGCAGGTGGTGTACGACCGTGCCGGCGCAAGCATTGCAGATGTGGATGCTTCAGAATTTGATTTTGATAAAATATTTGAAGGTGCCGACTGGTTTCATA
>JANPIA010000269.1:0-7458 GCA_031424735.1 Segetibacter sp. | reverse complement strand
GTTTGCCCGTATTTGCCCGATCTCCACATTCTCTGGCACTAAAAATATTTAGTTCCGAATATGATTGCAAAGTAACCAAGTCGACTAACTTCAAAGCAAATACTGTATTTCTTGGTGGTCATTTTATCACAAGTTTCAGCTTAGTCAAACCAAAGTAATAACATGAAATCAATAAGAATAATACTCCCCTGCATCGTAGTATTATGTTCCATTACCGGAACGATAAATTCGCAAACAACCGAGGGAGCGATCAAAATAAAAACCGTAGAGATACCGCTTGAAAAAATACCGCAACGAACAGGCGCAATCCTTACCAATTACGAGCAGAGCATGGTTACCTCATTACCCACCACGCTGGTATTGGATACATTTTATAAAAAGTACGCAGATGCTTTTGGTATACCAATAATATCGTCTGGCAAAGTACCCAATGCAGCCCTGCTTGTAGCCCGCGACATCGTGAATTATATGTTGTTGAAACGAGTGGATGTTCGCACTGCATTGATCAACAGCAAGGCAAGAGTATTGGTGATGGCAGAAACAGAAATGGAAACCGATTTGCCGGAACGGAGCGATTGGAAAAAACCCGCGAAAGACGATCGACGATTAACATCCGGTGAACGGGACAACTATGATAAGCCCGGCGGCATAGCAAGTATGAGCGACCGTGAATATTGGAATAAACGTGCACGTGGTATGGGTGGTAATGTTACGTCGTGCGCTGAAGAAAATTTATTAGGCTACCCCGATACACGTTATTACGGGGAAAATATCCTGGTACATGAATTCAGCCACAACATTATGAATGCATTACGCAGGGCTGACCCGGCACTTCACAAGGAAATTGAAGTGGCTTACGATTCGGCGAAGGCAAAGGGAATGTATAAAGGGCAGTACGCTATTAACACCGTTGCCGAATACTGGGCTGAAGGTTCACAATGGTGGTTCTGGTCGAACTTTGAATTTATGGATGGGCAACAGCGTATTCAATCGCCCGACGACCTTAAGAAATACGATCCGATACTTTATAATATTTTAGATAAGGTTTACATAGGTCATCACATACCCGCGGATGTTTATCATAGCCGCAACCTCAGATCTGGCAGGCGTAGGCAGTAATGTTTTATTGAGCTTCTAATAAGTATTGCACTGCCCTTTTGGGCGCTGTTAAAAAACTAGTCATAGGTTTTTCTGGCTTCAGCCCAAAATATTATGGGCTAAAGCCAAATTTCTTACTCTTACCAACTCCGCCCTGAAGGACGGGGCAATAGTAATTCGACAAAAATCATCCACACAAACATTAAAATCTTAAAGCTAAATACTGCATACTATCAGCTAATATCCATATTCAAATCATGCGTCAACACCGGTAGCTTTAACGATTAGTTTCCTAACAACACAGTATGACAAACAAACCCGTTTTCCAATCACTTAAGTCCAGGAATTTATTAATTGCCTTCTCCATTTTGCTATTTACTAACCCGGTGGCATTTGGCAGAAAGTCAGCGCCGGAGGACTCGACAAAAAAAGAATTACTGATACCTGCTAAAGTGTATCGCATACCTGAAAACAATAACTATAACATGGATACCAGCGCCTATAGTTTCAAGCGCTCGGTTCAGGGAGATAACATAGCCATTTTCTGGCACAAAGAATTTGGAGAGGATCCAACAACAAACCAAAGTGAGAAGAAGCGTTTTGACCCAAATGAAGCGCTGAAAGAATGTGAGCGGTTCTACAACTATTATGTGAACGATCTGAAACTGGTTAAAAAAGGAAATTCGTGGACGGATAAATACAAGATGATCTTATATGTGATCAATGGAGACGGCGGAACAGCATTTGGTGGTGGAACGGATGATAAGATTGGTATGCTTTGGACACCGGCAGCAAGAATGAGCAAAGCCCCATACGGTGCATTGGCGCATGAGTTAGGTCACTCCTTTCAATACATTGCCCGTGCCGATAACGGACGCGGACCACGCGGAGCCATTTCGGAAATGTCTGCACAATACATGCTTTGGCAGGTGTACCCTGAGTGGATGACCTTTGAAAATTATCACCTGGTGGATTTCATGAAAAAGACCCACTACGCGTTTTTGCATCCTACAAATATGTATCACTCTCCGTATGTTTTTGAATACTGGTCAAATAAACATGGCATTGATTTTTTTGGAAATTTATGCCGTGCAACACAGGATGGTGAAGACCCGGTTGCCACCTATAAACGCATGAATGGTTTGAGCCAGGAACAATTTAACGATGAGATGTTTGATGCTTCGCGCAGGTTTATTACGTGGGATATGAAGCGCATAGAAAATGTTGCAAAAAAGTACGCGAACCAGCACAAGAGCATATTAAATGCGGCAATAAATGGCTGGTACCGTATAGCATCATCCAATTGTCCCCAGAACTATGGCTATAATGGTATTAAACTACAGGTGCCTGCTAAAGGCACTAAAGTGGCGCTTGAATTTAGAGGTCTTGCTGGCACTGACGGTTTTGGTGCGGTTAAAACTGATAAGGCAGGGTGGCGTTATGGTTTTGTGGCATCTCAAAAAAACGGTAAGCGTGTTTATGGCAAAATAAATAAAGATGCAAACGGAACTGCAACTTTTAAGGTACCTAAAAATACAGAGTACCTATGGCTGGTTGTAATGGGAGCACCCACAGAGCATTGGCCAGTACCCGGCGGAAGACAAAGAACAGATAGTACCGCCAAGGAAGAACAATGGCCTTATGAAATCAAATTATCGGGAACGGCGTTGGATGAGTCGGTGATTAAGTAAATTATTAAAGCTGCATAAGTCTAAGCGATTGTAGCACGTTCGCCTTATGCCTACGATTTTAAAGTTTCAATAATAGTCTTTAACGTTTTATCATCAATACCGTCAAATTCCGACTTATCATAAATCGTTAGTAAATAGATTCCTTATTGTCTTTCAATACATAGGTAATCACTCGTGCACCTCCACTTTTATCTTTGTTTTTACTCTTAATTGCAAGTCGGATTTTGTATGTATCATTACCTAAAGGTGTGCTTGTTTCGGGTTCTTTTGAAAGAGTTACACTCAAGTCTAAAAGTTCTGTTATAAGAGAAGGAAATTTTTTGATAAGTCGCTTGGCTCCCCTTTAAAATTTCTCACTGGGAATGACACTAAAGTTCATTCAGAAATTCATTTAATGTTTGCTTGGGTTCTTGAGATTTTTTGAGAATAGCAACCTGTTCAAAAACCTCTTTCAGGTCCGACCTTAGTTTTAAAGCCTGTTCTTATTTCCTAAACTTATTAAGCACCCTTTCCCATTAATGTCATTTAAAGAATGAAGTGCAATTTTCATTTTGCAACATTAAGAAGTCTTGTCGAAGCCGGATCTTTCATTGCTTTGTACAGGGATTGAAACGTTGCGTGCATGCCGGATTATCTGCTGCATACAAGGCTCAAATGAAGAAACTTGAGCTGGGACGAAGATTGCCGAATAAAGCTTCAAAAGTAAAAGAGGGCGACGCAACACTGTTTTATAGTAGCGCCTCAGCTAAGTACATAAAAATCCTCCTACATCGTCCCTGATTTTTGAAACGGTACATTTTTTTATTACCCACCTTTTGATACGAAAAGCAGCTATTCCCTATTTCAACTTAACATCCAGGTAAACCGAATGGCGGCCGTATGATTCATAAAATGGTTTGAAAACAACATCATCGATAGTAAATTGTAATTGCCTGGGATCACCCTTAATCGACTTGCTTATATCATTAGCATCGAGGGTTATTTTGCGCCATTCTTTTCTTGCTTCGGGCTCTTGTGCTGCAAGCAATACTGGACCGTAAAACAGGCTGGCAATGTTCTGTTGATCCATCACCGGATCGAGGTGAAACTGGAACGGCATTTTCAATTCAATAACATCGCCGTCTTTCCATCGGCGGTTTATTTTAAGGTAACTGCCCGGCTTTGCCTGAAGCGGTTGTTCTTCACCATTTATCTTCACAAAAAAACCTTTGGTAGCCCAACCTGGTACACGCACATTGATATCAAATTTTCCATTACCCTTAACAGTCAAACGGGTCTGGTCTTCCTTCGGAAAATTTGTTGTTTGCTCCACCGTTACTTTGCGTTCTGTCCATTCCAGCGTAGAGGGAACATATAGATTGACATAGAGCGCCTTGTCATCTTTACTTTTAAAGTAGATTGAATTTTGCAGCTTGGTATTACTCTCTATTGCGGTTCCGTTGCAACAGGTAAAGCCGGTCATATTTGGGTTGCCAAATTGTTCGGTGGAACCTGGCCTGAGTGGTACATGATAGGTATTGGCAGGGCTATTTTCGGCTACGGAAGCCAGGATGTGGTTGTATAAACCACGTTCGTAATAGTCCATTAACTCTCCCCGCTGATCGAAGAGAAACAGGTCAGTAGTTAGTTTAAGCATATTGTACGTTGCGCAGGTTTCATTCTGCCCACCTGCAGCAAAGCCGTTCTCATACAATGTACCCGGCTGGGCAATAAAACATTCTGCATTGGCGGGATTACGTGCACCCGCAACTCCTCCAATACTGTACATGTAATCATTGACCATCTTATACCAGAAGTTATCAGCAATTTTGAAATACTCCGGGTTACTGGAAGCCCGGTAAGTTTCCACACTTCCTACAATTTGCGGTATATGTTGATTGGCGTGCAATCCACGAAAAAGATCCACATTTTTAGCGAGCCCATGTGAGTGTTGGGTATCGCCAAAAAACACTTTGACATTATCAAATAACTGTGCTGTCTTCAGGAAATCCGGTTTGCCGGTAATCCGGTAAAGATGTGCCATGGTTTCATTCATGCCGCCAAACTCGCCTGCTATGTAAGTATTCCACATCCTTATAAGTGTATCCGTTGGTAACTTGCTCAAACGTGCATATACCCAATCACCCATACCGGAAGCTACATCAAGAGCTTTCTTGTTACTACTTACTTCATACACATCTATTAAGCCGGCCAATATTTTATGCAATGTGTAATAGGGTGCCCAAACCTGGTTCTTCTGACCGCCGTATTTCGCTCCGTTTTCTAACATAATAAATTGATCGGGAGGATAAGCGCTGATGAATCCGGCTCCCCAGTTCCAGTAATCGTTACGGATGGTGGTATCACTAAGTTCTGATGTATAAGTTTGTTTTCCGGGACCAGGAGGCACAGCCGTTGGATCAGACACATGCGTGCCGCCTGCTTCTCTGGGCTTGCCGGATAACCGGGATAATTCGTAAAGGGCGTTTACAATGTATTCCATTTTTTGGGCGAAATTGGCCTGAAGCGCCTTGTCGTATCCTGTGCTTGCATAGGCTTGTGCAATTGCCGTGAGGTAGTGACCTGTACCATGCCCTCTTAATTTGGTATCCCGGCTATCCCATACCCCTAAAGGCTTTGCTCCCTCCGGTTGCTTCTGGCCAAAAGCATCGCGAAACATGTACAGGAAAGAATTGGGATCGGTTGTAGCTAATGTTTTAATGAACTTATCGCGGTTTTCTATGAACTTGGTTTGGTTGCCCTGCGCATCGGTTTTCAGGGAAACCTGGTTCAACTTAAACGCCTTTAGCTTTGAACCTGGGGTAATGGTTTTGTTGGAACTTTTTATAGTAACAAGTGCCTTTGGTTGCAAACCCGTTCCTGCAACACGCCCGGTAATCGTATAGCGTCCGGGTTTAAGAACAGCGCTATTGTCTATATCAGCAGGCCAGATCACACGTACTTTTGGACCCTGCATTTCATTCTTATAAATACCCGGTACATAACTTGGTAATCGTGGCAAATTGCCTACTGCTGTTTCCACTTCTACATCTGAAACATTTACCAGATAGGTATTATAAAGTTGAGCTTCGGATGGGGGAAATTTTGGAAGGGTATCTTCTACACGCCTGCCTGTTGTGTTTACCAAACCTTCATTCATGCCTCTGCCTCCGCGTGCATTATTAAAAATTCCGGCAACCTGTCTTCTACTGAGGGGAACGCGGTATATACGAAAATCGTACAACAGGGCATTCAAATTTGGATCTCCCGGCAAAAATGATTTGCCGATATAAAGCGATTTTTTATCGGCTGTTTGTTGTCCGAATACCGCAGTTAATTCCGTTGGGATATCCTTAGTTTCTCCCACCGGTCTGCTGTCAACATAGGTGATCATTGTTTTTGAAGGAACGTCTATCACGATGGTTAGATGAACCCATTTATTCAATTCTATTGCAGGAGAAACCGCTCCTTTCTTTTCCACTTTTTCTGCAGTAATCAATGCCTGATATCCTTCCTGTGCATTGGTACCAGCAGGTGCAGCAAAAAAATGCTTCGTGGCATCCAGTCCGAAATCAAAAAAGCGTTGCCCAGGTTGCTTTGAACGCAAGTATATCCATCCTGATATACTAAGTGATTCAAGGTCTGTTAGCGCTTCTGCGGGGATGGTAACAAACGCATTTTCGCCAGGGAGAGACAACACCTTTCCAAACCGGGTGTCATTTACAAATGTAGCTTCACCGCCCTGGTATTTTGCGTGCAAATTATTTCGAGACCAGTCTTTGAGATCTCCGTTAAACACATATCGTGCAATCATTCCCGTTTCACCAATTCCATCCAATATCTGGTCTCCGCTTTGCGCCTGGGCGGTGTTAACACCCTGGGTTAAAACGGCAACTATCAGGATTACAGCAACGAATACTTTGAAGATTTTCATGTATAAAACTATGATGAGTCTGTGTGTTTTTACAAGTATATTTTGTTTAATAATTACATGATATTAACAGGTATCCATTTGAAAAAACGAAGACATGTATTGGTTCAATCTCCGTGAGGACATAAAGTTTTCAGGGGTGCATTCTAAATTGTCGTTTATATTTTTTTGAACCGGCAGGGTTTTTCATGGCATCATCGTTGTGTCTGCCCCGACGAGGAGCAGAGCGACGGAACTCGGGGTCACTCCCTTGTACGTCATATATTCATGTCATCTTCTTATGTAATGTTTTGTAGAAGCGGGATCTTCATCGAATTGATTTGTGCGCATGCATGAGATCCTGCGTTGCATGCGGGGTCACCGTTGTAAAGATGTCTACGATGAGGAGACCTTACTTCCAGCAGGGTCGAACTTAATTAATAGCTGTATAAGCAACTTTTACCTGTAGTTCTGTGAGAGGGATACTGCGCCTGGCACAAAAGGGTACAGTCTATCCAATTAGCGGTTCGTTGCTCCTTTTTGGTCATTGGCATACTCCAAAATATCGCCTGGCTGGCAGTCTAAGGCTTTACAGATAGCTTCTAAAGTGCTAAACCGGATTGCCTTTGCTTTTCCAGTTTTCAGGATAGAAAGATTGGATAAGGTCAAATCAACTCTTTCAGAAAGTTCATTCAGAGAAACTTTTCGTTTTGCCATCATCACATCTAAGTTTACAATGATTGGCATAGCTTAAACAGTTAAATCGTTTTCGTTTTGGAT
>JANPIA010000268.1:0-2215 GCA_031424735.1 Segetibacter sp. | reverse complement strand
GGTAACCAGATCAAATGCAACCCTGCTATAAAATCGAACAACAATAAGCAAGCTTTATGGACAGCATTGTTAGATGATCGGTTAGACGTTATTGCTACCGACCATGCACCACATACATGGGCAGAAAAAGACCAGCCGTATGAAACAGCACATGCAGGACTGCCCTTGGTACAGCATTCGTTATCACTCATGCTTTATCATGTAAAGCAGGGAAACATCTCCATTGAAAAAGTAGTGGAGAAGATGAGCCATGCAGTGGCGGAATGCTTCCAGGTAAAAAACAGGGGGTTTATCAGGGAAGGTTATTTTGCTGATTTGGTAATGGTTGATTTGAGTAAACCTGTTACAGTTTCAAAACAAAACATCCTGTACAAATGCGGATGGTCGCCGTTGGACAATTTCACCTTCCCGGCAACTATTACCCAAACTTTTGTAAACGGCAACCTTGTATATGGAAATGGTGAATGGAATGAATCTGTTAAAGGAATGAGGCTGAAATTTGACCGATAGGAGTTTTGTATTATGTGTTTTGTATTTCGTGTTTTGTGTTTTGTGTTTTGTGTTTTAATTTTTTTGTGAGGTTCAATTGTTATTCATTGTATAGTGACTGGGGTAATAAGTAGTAATCATATAACGAGTATATAAAAGAGTTTTTTAAAAAGAAACAAGGGTAACTATTGTGCAAATGCTTTTTTATACATCATCAACAACCTGGAACTAAAAACCTGGAACCGGCAACCTGTAACAGGTAAATTAATATGCAGGCAGATAAAACCACGCTTACTGATCTCTCCATTTTTCATACCGATGAAGAACAATCCATTCTTCATCATCTTGACTTTACTACTACTGTTGGGGGCAGGGAATGGCTTCGTCACTTGTTAGCAAATCCCTTTAACCAACTGCACAAAATAACAGAGACTCAGCAAACCATTCAACTGATCATAAAACACCTAAACGAGTGGCCAGCTATTATCACCAATGGAACGGTTATGGTGGTTGAACGTTTTTATGAAACCAGCATTGAAGATCTGCCTGAACACACCAACTCGCTGAACACTGTTTTTTATAAGGTTATTAATGCACCGGACTACTCGCTGGTAAAATATTCAGTAAAACATTTTATAGATTTTGCACAGGGTTTACAGGAGGCAGTGAATCTGTTCGGGGGGCATCCGGTGCCGCCACTGCTGAGTGTAATGCTTGAAAGGATCAGGATGTTGTTACGAAAACCTGTTGTTGTAAGCATGATGCAAATTGGAAAAAACGAAAGCCTCAGCGCAGCAAAAGTTATGGCATTCGGCAGGTTTTTACGCAATTATTATAAAGCCGATGCACTGGAACTTGTTGAACTATACAGCAGGCTGGATGCATATTACAGCCTGGCGGTCGCCTGTAAAAATCATCACTTCGAGTTTCCCGTCATCACCCAAACATCTACCCCGTACATAAACGCTACCGGCTTATACCATTTAATGCTTGCCTCACCAGTGGCTTATGATATTGACCTTAATCAGCAGGCAAATTTTTTATTTTTAACCGGTGCAAACATGGCAGGCAAAAGCACCTTTATCAAATCGGTTGGTGTAGCGGTTTACCTGGCCCATCTCGGCATGGGCGTACCTGCAAAAAGTTTTGCCCTCAGCATGTTTGACGGATTGCTTAGCAACATACAGGTGGAAGATAACATCGCCAAAGGCGAAAGCTACTTTTTCAACGAAGTACAACGCATAAAGAAAACGATTGTAAAAATAAATGATGGCCGCAACTGGTTAATCCTGATTGATGAATTGTTTAAAGGAACCAACGTACAGGATGCGATGAAATGCAGCACTGCTGTTGTTGAAGGCTTACGCAAAATGCAAAACGCATTATTTATTCTGTCTACCCATTTGTATGAAATTGGTGAAGAATTAAGGCGTTATCCTAACATCCAGTTTAGGTATTTTGAAACGAGTGTTGATGACGACCAGCTTATATTTAATTACCAGTTAAAGGAAGGCATTAGCAATGACAGGCTTGGATACCTGATTTTAAAAAGGGAGGGTGTGGTGAATATGCTGGAGAAGTTATAATATAAAGGCTGTGCTGTTGAGCTTTTCCACCGCAGAGAAATGCGTAATGGAGATACGCAGAGGTAAAGTTGCTCTCTGCGGTTACTCTTATATCTCTTGTTCTCTGCGGTGATATTCATAAAATGGAAGTCTGATTTCTG
>JANPIA010000267.1:0-2872 GCA_031424735.1 Segetibacter sp. | reverse complement strand
AGAACGGACAATTGTTATCACAGATGAAAATGTTTTTAGAAATCACAAAAACAAACTTGCGGGCTGGAAAACAATTGTTATCCCCGCAGGGGAGCAATACAAAATACAGTCAACGGTCGATAACATTATTGAGCAACTGATAGACCTGGGGGCAGACAGGAAAACGATGTTAGTTGGTGTGGGCGGAGGTGTGGTAACCGATGTTACGGGTTATGTGGCAGGAATTTATATGCGCGGCTTGTCGTTTGGATTTGTACCTACCACGATACTCGCAATGGTGGATGCATCTGTGGGTGGAAAAAATGGGATTGACGTTGGTAATTATAAAAATATGGTTGGCCTTATTCGCCAGCCTTCTTTTTTATTATACGATCCCGCCTTGTTAAAAACTTTGCCAAAAGCTGAATGGATAAATGGATTTGCGGAAGTGATAAAGCATGCCTGTATTAAGGATGCGGCCATGTTTACAATGCTTGAAGAAAACAAGCTGGTTGGTTTTCAAAAGGACCCGGTCCTTATTTCGAAGCTTATTAAAAGGAATGCTTTACTTAAAACGAAGGTTGTTGTAAACGATGAATTTGAAACCGGTGAAAGAAAGTTGCTCAACTTTGGTCATACTATTGGTCATGCTATTGAAAATGTTTATGGCATTCCCCATGGACATGCCGTAAGTATTGGGATGGGTGAAGCCTGTAAAATTTCTGAAAAAACTACCGGCTTTAAGCAAACAGTTAAGGTGCAATCTTTACTAAAAAGTTACGGGTTGCCACCTCAGTTCAACTATGATAAAACTAAAGCGATGGAGATATTGAAGAGTGATAAAAAGAAAGTGGATCATTCCATCGGATACATAGTGCTGGATAAAATAGGGAAGGCAAAAATCATTTCGATGCCATTGGCTGAATTAGAAAATCTCATCAATCAAATTTAAACCCCAGAGCTAACAGAAGTATGGTAGCAAACGTACAACCATCATTTCTTAATGGAAGCATACAGGCGCCGGCAAGTAAAAGCAGTATGCAGCGCGCCTGTGCCGCTGCGCTGTTAAGTAAAGGAACTTCAACCATAATCAACCCCGGCATTAGCAACGATGATAAGGCAGCTAAAGATGTGATACAAAAATTGGGAGCGGTCATACAAAATGAATCTGCGGAGCAATTGGTAATTATTTCAAAAGGTGTACACCCTGTAGGTAGTGAGATTAATTGTGGTGAGAGCGGGTTGGGGATACGCATGTTTACCCCGATCGCTTCGTTAAGCAGTCAGCAAATTACAATTCAGGGAAGTGGAAGTTTGGTAACGCGTCCTATGCATTTCTTCGATGAAATATTTCCGCAACTTGGCATCCGCATTACATCGCAGCAAGGAAAACTTCCGTTGCAAATTCAGGGTCCGTTGCAGCCCGCCAATATTGAAATTGATGGATCGTTAAGCTCGCAGTTTTTAACCGGCCTGCTGATGGCTTATGGGGCTGCTGCTACCAAGCCGGTCACTATCAAAGTAAACAACCTGAAAAGCAAACCTTATATCGACCTGACTTTGCAGGTAATGGAAAAATTTGGCGTTAAGGTTACCCATAACAAACACGAAGAATTTTATTTTGACGGAAACAGTTCTTATCAACCCCAAACATACATTGTAGAAAGCGACTGGAGCAGCGCTTCATTTCTTTTGGTTGCTGGTGCTGTTGCCGGAAATATTTCTGTAAGGGGTCTCGACGTGGATTCAACTCAAGCCGATAAAGCCATACTACAAGCGTTAACCGATTGTGGTTGTAATTTATCGGTGATCAACGAACAGATTGACGTTTCCACCGCCGCTTTAAAAGCATTCCAATTTAATGCTACCGATTGCCCGGACTTGTTTCCGCCACTCGTAGTCCTTGCAGCTTACTGCCAAGGAACAACTTCCATAGTGGGCGTTAAGCGACTTGCCCATAAGGAAAGCGATCGCGGCATAACGTTGCAGGATGAATTTGCGAAGTTGGGTGTATCCATAATATTGAAGGATGATCTGATGTTGATAGAAGGATGCAGCCGTTTAAGATCAGCCACTGTTCATTCGCGCCACGATCATCGCATTGCAATGGCATGCGCGGTGGCAGCGTTAAAAGCAAATGGACCGGTAATCATTCAACAGGCGGATGCTGTTAATAAATCGTACCCTAATTTTTATGAGCACCTGCAAATGTTAGGTGCGGCTATCACCCTTTCATAACTTTAAGCTCTAAAACATTTTACGTTGAATTCATTTGGCCGCATTTTTCGTGTTAGCATTTTTGGCGAATCGCATGGCGAGTCGGTAGGTATTAATATAGATGGTTGCCCGGCCGGGCTTTCTTTATCGCTCGATGATTTTGATATAGATATTGAACGAAGAAAAGGGGGAGCAAAAGGAACCACGCCGCGTAAAGAAGACGATAAAGTGATTTTTAAAAGCGGCGTTTTTGAAAACAAAACAACCGGTGCGCCCATAACCATACTGTTTGAAAACAACAATACCCGCAGTACCGATTATGCCAAACAACGCGATGTGCCCCGACCCGGACATGCCGATTTTGTAGCCAATAAAAAATATGGCGGTAATGAAGATTACCGCGGCGGCGGACATTTTAGTGGCAGGCTAACGGTTGCACTGGTGGCAGCAGGTGTGATAGCAAAAAAGTTACTGAATGGAATAAAAGTGCGTGCATTTATTACAGAGGTTGGCGGGGAAACAGAAGTTGAAAAGGGATTACAAAAAGCTATTGATGAAAAGGACAGTGTGGGTGGTATAGTTGAATGTATGGTAAGCGGATTGCCAATAGGTTTAGGTGAACCTTTTTTCGACTCAGTTGAATCTTTGATAAGCCATGCGGTTTTTGCTATACCTG
>JANPIA010000266.1:0-15397 GCA_031424735.1 Segetibacter sp. | reverse complement strand
GCTGCTGCCTTTACCGGAACAAATTGTATATCTGAAACATTGGCCGACATTTTCATCTGCCTTCTTTTATCAATATAACTACCTGCTTTTACATTGCTAACATCCTTTAGCAACAATTCATCGAGCGATGTTTTAAATATGCTGTTTACAATTTCTAAAACCTCCAATCTTGGTTCAGCTCTTTCTTCCTCATAGGCACCAAGCAACGATCGTTTGATCTTTAACTTATTGGCAAATTCCTCTTGTGTCCAGCCTCGGAGTTTTCTTAGGTATTTCAGGTTTTTACCAGCTTGCGACATTTTACACTAATTTGTTTAGCTGCAAAATACTAACATTATTAGTTTGCAAACAATTTATTTTGAACCCAATTTTTTTAGTGGGATTTTTGTTGGTTATTTTTAATACTATGGCAACAACATTAAAAGGAAAAGACACTCCATTAATTTCGAAGAACGCTAAAATTAAAACCCGAACTACTTCTTCAAAATCAACCAAAGTAATTCCGGAGCAACCTATTATTCTTATAACAAACGACGACGGTATTTCTGCGCCGGGGCTAAGGGCTTTGGTTGAAGCAGTGAAGGATTTGGGAAAGATAGTGGTTGTTGCACCCGATAAAGGACAAAGTGGAATGGGGCATGCCATTACAATCGGGCATCCCCTCAGGTTAGTATCTGCAGGAAATTATATGGACGATGTTGAAGCATGGCAGTGCAGCGGAACCCCTGTGGACTGCGTAAAGCTGGCAGTTGATAAAGTCCTCCACCGTAAACCGGATATTTGTTTGAGTGGAGTTAATCATGGTGCCAACCATTCTATAAACGTTATCTATTCCGGCACCATGTCCGCAGCTGTCGAAGCTTCCATTGAAAGCATTCCAAGTCTTGGTTTTTCTTTGCTGGATTATAGCCTCGAAGCCGATTTTTCCGGTGCCAAAAAATATGCACGCATGCTTGTTGAAAAACTGCTCAACCGAAAATCCATCGACAAACATCTTTGCCTTAACGTGAATATTCCGGCGGTTGATGTAAACCAGTTAAAAGGGTTGAAATTTTGCAGGCAGGCTTATGCTAAGTACGAAGAAGATTTTGATGAAAGAAAAGATCCGCACGGCAGAAAATATTACTGGTTGACAGGCGAGTTTATAAATTTTGATAAAGGACGCGATACCGATGTTTGGGCGCTGAATAATAATTATGTTAGCGTTGTACCTGTTCAGTTCGACCTGACAGATTATAAGCTGAAAGCGAAGCTTGAAAAAACACTAAAATTTTAGTTCAATGTTCAGAAAAGATAGTTTACGCCTGGGCATCGTATTGGGCTTTTTAGCACCGGTTGTTGGTATGCTTACCTATTACTTCATCCAATTCAGGCTCTTTACGTTAAAAGAATTCTTCCAGTTGATGTTTACACAAAAATCGCTGCTGACGGGTATTATCAGCATATCGCTAATCGCAAACGCAATTGTGTTTACCATTTATATAAACAACCGAAACGACCGTACAGCACGGGGCGTATTCATTGCCACCTGTATTTATGCCATCGCATCGTTATTAATAAAATTGTTTGCATGATTTGTTTATCGACTAAAAAACTTCTTAGCAAGGTTACCACCGAACAAGTAGGACAAACATTGCCTCGCAATGCCTCGCTAAATAATTCTGGAGCATTACAATGCTTTAGTCCATCTCTTTTCCAACGGAAAATAATTACCCATCCGGGTTTGAAGGCATGAAGTATTACATCATAGCTGGAGAAGCTAGCGGCGATCTTCACGGAAGTAACCTCATTAAACAACTGCATACATTAGACGCCTCCGCAAACATACGGTGTTGGGGTGGGGACCTGATGGAAGCTGCCGGCGCTACATTGGTAAAAAATTACAAAGACCTTGCCTTTATGGGTTTTATAGAAGTGCTGTTCAATCTCTCCACCATTTTAAAAAACATACGCTTCTGTAAACAAGATATTCATGCTTTTAAGCCCGATGTGCTGGTGTTTGTTGATTACCCTGGTTTCAATATTAAAATTGCAGAGTGGGGCAAAACACAGGGATTGAAAATGGTATATTATATATCGCCACAGGTTTGGGCATGGAAAGAAAAACGAGTAAAGACCATTAAGGAATGTATTGACAAAATGCTGGTAATAATACCCTTTGAAAAGGAATATTACAGCAAGTTTAATTATAGAGTTGATTATGTAGGACACCCGCTGGTTGAAGTAATTGAAGACTTCATAAGAGCCGGAGAACATAAACCACTTATAACCGGTAAAAAAATAATTGCACTACTACCCGGCAGCCGCAAACAGGAGATAGCTAAAAAGCTACCTATAATGCTGGAGGTAAGCCGGGCTTTTACCGATTACCAGTTTATTGTAGCCCGTGCGCCTGGGGTTGATAAAACATTTTATGAAGACTTCATGTCGCCGTATCACAATGTGTCGGCAGTTAGTTTTCAAACCTATAATTTACTTAACCAGGCGAGTGCGGCACTTGTAACCAGCGGTACGGCTACTTTGGAAACAGCTTTGTTTAGTGTGCCACAAGTTGTTTGCTATAAAGCAAACGTAATCTCCTACGAAATTGCAAAGCGGGTAATTAAAGTAAAATACATCTCGCTGGTTAATTTAATAATGGATAAGTTGGTTGTAAAGGAACTGATACAGGAGGAACTTACGGTTGAAAATTGCGTAAAAGAATTGCACGAATTGTTGGAAAATCCGCAGCGTAAACAACAGGTGCAAAGTGATTACAACAACCTGAAAGCCTTACTTTCCTTAGGCGGAAATGCATCGGCTAACGCTGCTAAAATTATTTATGATTTCGTGTTTACACAAATTTGAACCCCACAGGCAACTTAGCACAAAGAGGCGCAGATGAGCGTTAAATGCACAAGAGTGCGACGCAACGATGGTGATGAATGATCTACGGTTTGGACAACAAAATTTGTTACCTGAACAATGGAAGAACAACCAACCGAATGATGATAATGACGAGCGCCACCAGGAATATGATCAACGAAATCCGATTCATACCATGCATGTATTTCATCCATTGGCTGTGGGGAGCGTTGGGATCTCTTTTTTTTATATAAAGGTATTCTGCTATCTGCCGCCAAATTCCCATAAGTTTCTTTTTTATCGTAACAATTAATTTAACAGTTGGTTGCGCAAAAGTACAATTACCTGTAAATCCGTGCCGGTGAATGTAGCGTAACTTTATGCAGTTAAAAAAATCAGCATGAAATTATTGCTTTACTCATTATTGCTTATTTCGCTTACAGCAGGCTGCTCACAGGCGCAAACACAGAAAAAACAAAAGAAGTTTGAAGTGACTAAAACGGAAGCTGAATGGAAGAAGTTGCTTACGCCGGAACAATACCACGTAACCCGTGAACAGGGTACGGAAGCCCCTTTTAAAAATGCATATGCCAACAACCATGCAAAGGGCACCTATTATTGTATTGGTTGCGGTCAGGAATTATTTTCCAGTGAAACGAAGTTTGAAAGCGGTACAGGTTGGCCAAGTTTTTATAAACCATCTGTTGCCAAAAATGTGGAAGTTTCGTTGGATGATACGTTTGGCATGGAGCGCGATGAAGTGCATTGCAGCCGGTGCGGTTCGCACCTGGGGCATGTTTTTAACGATGGTCCTAAGCCAACCGGGCTTCGTTACTGTATGAATTCTGCCTCAATGAAGTTTGTGAAGAAATAGCCCAGAGAGAGCTGTAGGACCTTGAAGAGCGGAACATGGTTTACGCTTTTTGTTTCATACGGTGATGTCCTTCTCCTCATCGCCGGCGCTGCTCTTCGGCTGCTCACCTTCTTTCCCTTTTTTCAATAATTCTTTTTCCATTTCCGATGATGATGGTGGCGTTGAACCGCCAACACTATCAGATTGCAGGTCTTTCTTAATAACATCTTTGCCCTGCTGTTCTTTATTTTTTTGTTGGTCCATGTTTTTAGTTTCCAAGTTAAGGCACAACTATCAGGCCGCCATTTTGGATTACCGTGGTACCTGTTTTTCGGTAAGATATTTCCAATACCTGCGTGGCATATGCTGAATATGGAGTTTGGTATTTTTTCGCGCCGCGATGTTTACGCTATTAAAGTACTGTTGCCACAATTGTTTATATAATTCTTCTTCAGCATCAGCGATAGCAGTAATATTTTTCCCCATATGGTTATCTGCGTTGAATGTGAGCTGAACATTTTCCACTGTAATCATATCGTAATATAATCCGTACTTACGCGTGCTATCATAGATAAGCCATCGCTGGTCGGCATAGCGCTTTTTAAAGTGATTTTCAATTAATGGCAACACATTATAATCTGGCTGGCACATTGCATAATACAAACCATCTTTTGTGAGCTGAAAACGAATGAATGCCTCCATCCTATGTTTTTCCCGGTCCACTTTTCGGGCGGTGTTTTTAATTTTGAGCACCGCGTCATCTGCATAATTGTATTCAACACTCAACTTGCTTGCAAATACATACTGCACATATTGCAGAATTGTATTTTCAATACCCGGCAAACCTGATAAAAAGGTTTTGTACAATTGCGTTAACGCGCCTGTTGAAATATTGGCACCCAATCCTTTCCATACCCGTTTGGCTTTATTGCTGTCGTTAATGCAGTGATGGAAATTACCAAATACGTTTGCCTGCGCATTTTGTTTTTCTACAATGGTTGCATTGGAAAACTTGTACTCATACACATCAAAAATGGCTGTAAGCAGGCCCTCAAAGCTTCCATCGTATGTAACAGTAACCATTAAAACAATTTAAGCTGAGGGGAAAAGTTTGGTTGGTATTTGCTGGTGCCGAGCGATAGAATTTGCTGCCGTATCTGAACAGGCATCAGGTCTTTCAATTCAAAATCGTTGGAGCTACAGGTTATAAAATAGCGGGCACGGTTAACGGCAATCCCTATCTTTTTTAAATTATCCCATGTTAGTTTGCTAAACCTGCGGGCAGCTACAATTTTTTGAGCAGACCCCACACCTACTCCCGGTATACGCATGATGACCTGCAGATCCGCCTTATTTATATCCACCGGAAAAACCTGCAAATTTCGCAATGCCCAACTTAGCTTCGGGTCAATGTCCATATCCAGGTGAGGATGATCGGGATTGACGATCTCTCCCACTTTGAAACCATAAAATCGCATTAACCAGTCAGCCTGGTACAACCGGTTTTCCCGAACCATTGGTACCGGCGTACCTATTGCAGGCAGGCGGTTGTCGTTACTGATAGGAACATAGCCCGAATAATAAACCCGCTTCATTTTAAGTTGTTGATAAAACTGGTTTGCCATCAATAATATTTCCATATCACTTTCCGGTGTGGCGCCAATAACCATTTGGGTACTTTGCCCGGCAGGTGCAAACAATGGAGCTTTCTTAAAAATCTTTTTCTCTTCGCGGTTTTGTATAATAGCTCCCTTGAGATAATGCATTGGTTGAATCATGTCTTCCCGTTTTTTATCGGGAGCCAATAACTTAAGACTTTGCTCGGTTGGCATTTCAACATTTACACTCAACCTATCTGCATATAAGCCGGCTTGTCTGAGCATCTCATCACTTGCGCCGGGTATCGCTTTCAAATGGATATAACCGTTAAAGTTGTGTTCTTCCCGCAGCTTTTTTGCAATCAGCACTAAACGCTCCATAGTATAATCGGCATTTTTAAAAATGCCCGAACTGAGGAATAAACCTTCAATATAATTTCGTCGGTAAAAGTTAATGGTAAGATCAACCACTTCCTGCACGGTAAATGCAGCCCGTTTAATATCGTTGCTTTTTCGGCTCACACAATAAGCACAGTCGTAAATACAATGGTTGGTTAATAGTATTTTCAGAAGAGACACACATCGTCCATCTTCGGTATAAGCATGGCAAATTCCATTGCTTGCATTACCCAATCCCTTGTTGCTGTTTTTTCTGTTGCTCCCGCTGGAGGAACATGAAACATCGTACTTGGCAGCATCGGCCAATATGGAAAGTTTTTCAAGAATACGCTCAGACATCGTTTAAATTTCAACACCAAAAATACTAATATTATTAGCATTTCAACTTTGCGTTGAAGAGCAGAAACGCTATTTGAAAATTTGATTAAACAAAATTTTAGATTGGGGTTTAATTTGCGGGTGGAGATATTTGGGTAGGAAATAAAAATTGAAAATAAAATTTTGTTTACGAAGTTTTACGGGTTGAAGGCTTTGCCTGCATAAACAACGAAAAGGTGAAACTTATAATAATTACCAACAATGCGCCTATAACATTCAGCCAAAGAAAGCTTAACCCGATCACTTTATTTTCGTTGAGGAAGAATAAGGTAATGATGAAAAATTCGGAGATGATAGCAGCATAAAACACAGCCTTACCGCCAATATTTTTCAGGTAAAAAGCAACAAGAAATATTCCTAATATTACCCCGTAAAAAAGTGAACCCAATATGTTCACCGCTTCTATAAGACTGCCCATTTTATAAGCAAACTCTGCAATGATGATAGAGAAAATACCCCAGGCAAGTGTATATAGTTTGGAGATTTTATATTTACCGGCTTCCACTTCATCAATGCTGCCAACAGCATCTTTTCTAAAGCGCAAATGAAAATCAATTACGGTGCACGATGCCAATGAATTTAACGCTGCTGCTATGGAACCCCATGCTGCAAGAAATATGATAGCGATCAACAAACCAACCAATCCTACCGGTAAATAATCAACCACAAAGCGAAGAAAAATGTAATTGGTATCGTTATTATCGGCTAAAGGCAAAGCTTTTTTGATGGTCGACTTATACGCATCTCTAAGTACCTGCAACTTTGCATTGCCAGATTGCAGGCTATCCCTGAACATTTGCGAAGCGCCGGGTGAATTTGCATGTAAGGCATCTACATAATTTATACTCGTACTACCCTGCTGTTCATTTACCTTTTTATACTCCGCCGCTATTTGTTGTAATGAATCTTTCAGCGGCGTTTGCCATGCTTTTTGTTCTACGGCGCGGTTATGAAACACCGGCGATGGTTTAAATTGGTAAAATGTAAAGAGCATGGCTCCAATAAGTAAAATTCCAAATTGCATAGGCACTTTTACCAGTCCGTTTATTAACAAACCCAACTTGCTTTCCGTGGTGTTTTTGGCGGTGAGATAGCGACCCACCTGGCTTTGGTCGGTTCCGAAATAAGACAGCGCCAGGAAGAAACCGCCGATCACTCCACTAAAAATATTGTACTTATCATTCCAATCGAAACTGCCATCCTTTATACCAGTTGTTATTACATTTAGCTTTCCGGAAGCACCGCTTACTTTTAATGCGTCGGCAAACCCCACATTCTCCGGCAACAGGTGAACAATCATATACGCCGCCAAAAACATCCCGATAAAAATAATAACGAGCTGCAGCTTTTGGGTGTATGCAACGGCCTTTGCGCCACCGCTAACAGTGTAAATAATTAGCAATCCACCCATGACGATATTGGTAAGAAAAATATCCCATCCTAACAGGGAAGACAGAATAATTGATGGTGCATAAATACTAATGCCTGTAGACAAACCCCGCTGCAGCAAAAACAAAAATGATGTAAGCGTCCGCGTTTTTAAATCGAAGCGTTTCTCCAAAAATTCGTACGCAGTGTAAACCCTAAGCCGGGAGAATAAGGGTACAAATGTGATGCACAATACCACCATCGCCAAAGGCAAACCAAAATAATATTGCACAAAACGCATCCCATCGGTAAAGGCCTGACCGGGTGCTGAAAGAAAAGTAATTGCGCTGGCCTGTGTACCCATGATGCTCAGCAGCACCAGGTACCACGGCATGGTCCGGTTGCTAAGAAAATAGCCTTCCAGGTTTTTTGTTGTGCGGCTTTTATACAAGCCATAAGTTATGATGCCCAGGAGTGTTACACAGAGCACTATCCAATCTATACTGCTCATGCAAAATGTTTAGTGAACCAGGTGAAGAAAATTATCAGCGCCAGCAAAAAAATAATGACAGCAGCATACCAGTAGCCCCACTTTTTTTGGGGCGGAGTTGTACTTGTTGATTGCTTCATATGGCTATCCATTGTATTAATTTTCAAACGATCCAGTTAATCATTTCGTGTTTTTGCTATTATCTTTCGATACCATTCCGCTGGCAATTAAACCGAGCACCAAACCAATTACCAACCCAAGTGCAACTCTCTTAATGGCAAAGCCAATTAACAAGCCTACGATAATTAGGGTTATCAATCCAACCTTTCGTCGTTTTTGCATTAGTGCATCATTATTTTAGGTGCTACTGGTGTAGCATCGTTTATATTGTTTTTAGGAAGTGCCACAAGGTTAGCCAATAAACGGTAAGCACCGGGTACACCTGCAGGTAATTGCCTGAACAATACCAGGCTTACATACGCAAAATTTCCTTTGCCATATTTCGCAATGATCAGGCTGCCATTACTCTCCTTTTCATTGGTGTTATTCATGCTGATGAGTTTGTCATAATGGTCATCTGCCTGCTCTGCCTGGTAGGTACTTCGTTCCTGCACCCATCCCTCAAAATCCTTTTCGGTTATTTTGTTGGGATAGTTTAATGCGGGGTGAGCAGGCAAAATAAACTGAACCTTTGCATCTTCTTCGGTGATGCGTAAACCGGAATTTATAGTAAAAGGATACGGACCGATCTTTAAACGTTTTGAACCAACGTTATTCGACTTGATGTATTGTGACAGGATATTGCCGCCATTGTTTAAGTAAGCATTCAGCACATCATTTTTGTTGGTAAGATATTCATACAGATTATACGCCCTTATGCCTATAACGATCGCATCAAAAGGTTTCAAGCCTTCCTCCGTAATATCAGCTTCGTCCAGCACCTTAACATTATATCCTAACGAGGCTAAAGCTTCCGGCAACTTATCGCCGGCGCCTGGTATGTAACCAACGTTTTTCCCCACGGTTTTTATATCAACTTTTACAAGGTGCGCTTTTGCCTTAGGGAAATAAGTTATAGTCGGTATATGATCATACTCAATTACCCTCGTATATCCGTCGTACTTACCATCGTTGCTGGTGATAGTAATCGCTTCGGAAGTATTGGTGTTATAGGATTGCTGCGTAAATGTTCCGCTTGCATAGGCTTCGGTAGCACCAGTTGCATCATAAATAAACGATGGCTTGTCCGTCATCCATTTCTTTGAATAATCCTGGTTGAAAACATACTTTGCCGGTTCTTTCACATTCGATTTAAAATGAGCCTGCGTTTTAACCGGCAAGCCACTTAACGAAACAAAATTTTCCTTTGCATAGTTTACCTCCACTTTAGGCAACAATGCCAGGGGTTGGTATAGCTCGCCTTTTGCGGCATCTACATATTTATATTGAACTGCCCGGTTTAGGGTAAAGTCTACTCCTTCAATGGTTGCAATAAACGCAGCTTCAAACGATGGATCGTTCTCTGCTTTTCCAATTAGTAACTGGTCCTTTACATCAAACGAACCTTCCAGTTGCGGGTACGTAAGCCAATATGGTTGCGATATGATTTTATCCGGCGCAACAGCCTGCAAACGATTAAAAACCACATTTTGATTTACACCTAACATGGTAGAAACTGTGGTGTCAAAATTTTCTATCCTGATACTTTTTACCGTGATGTTTGCGGGTTTCCTTTTATTGAAGAAGAAGGAAATCCGTAGCGAATCGCCCTGCGCTACAGATGGCTGCGCTGTTGTTGCTTCGCAAAATAAACCTGCGCAAGCCTCAATGATTTGCTGTACTTCCAACAGTTTTCTATTCCGCCACAAACCGGGCGTAAGTGTTTTGATTGCCTGGTAAACTTTAACCAATGCAGGCACCGATAATTCCGGCTGCTCAAACTGGTATGCTGTAATAACATCGCTGATCATTCCCTGTATCTTTCCACCGCCATCTAACCTTTTCCAGTCGTACACAATCCCGTCCATCAAATCAGTCTTTGCAGCTTCGCCACCCGAAGGGGTAAAAAATTCAATCGCCGGACCTCTCCTTCGCGGTCTGCCTTCTCCCTGACTTTTATGCATGCTGCGTGCTTCACCGCCCAACTCGCCATAGCTTTTACCCAATAACGTATTGTATCCGCCCACATCAATTTTCAATTGATCGTCGCCGGTTGTATTGGTTCCCCCGAAATTAAAGGTGTTCCAAACAAGGCGTTTAGCCTGCCAGGGTTTTACACCAAATTGAAATTGTTCAGGAAATTTTGTTGGATCGGCAGCGGCGATAAATGCTTCATCCGCTAAAATTGCCGATGCCGCATGATGACCATGGCCTGCCCTTGCATCGGGTGGAAAGCGCTTTATAATAACATCGGGCTGATACTGGCGTATCACCCAAACAACATCACTTAATATCTTTTCCTTATTCCAAATTCGAAGTGCCTCTTCCGAACTTTTGCTAAAACCAAACTCGTAGGCACGGGTAAAAAATTGTTCGGCGCCATCAATACGGCGGGCTGCTAAAAGTTCCTGTGTGCGTATCAGTCCAAGTTCAACACCTTGCTCGCTGCCAATCAGGTTTTGGCCACCATCACCTCTTGTAATACTTAAATAACCGGTTCGGTATAGTTTTTCTTTTGCGAAGTATGGAAGCAGTCCGTTGTTCTCATCATCAGGATGTGCAGCTATGTAAAGCACACTGCCGAGAACGTTCAACTTTTTAAGCTGCAGGTATATATCGGCACTGCTATTGGTTACGGGGACCTGGGAAAAAGAGAAAAATGCGGGAAGAAATCCCATCAATAAAAGGGTAATTATTTTAACCATAAACATAATCTTATCGGCACGAAGATAAAGGTTGTTGGGAGACGTTAAACGCCGCTTACATAAACAAGATTTTCTAATTATAAGCACTTTGAACGTTCTTAAGTGGAAACCAGCTTTGCCACTAAACGCCAAATGGGAAAAGCCATTATATTTTTTTTTACCAAACCAAGCCAACACAATTTACATTAGCTGACAGTGAATTCTACGTATGTCGTTACTTAAGCTCATTTTGTTTCTGATGATTTCGCTGTTTCTTTCGTGTGCGCAAAGTGCTCAGCCAAACACTGCGGATAGCGTTAAACTTTTTTTTTAGAAAGTTTACCTGCATACCGACCGGTCGTTTTGCGCTTCGGGAGACGACCTGTGGTTTAAAGCATACATAGTAAATGCACAAAACAATTACCCGATAAACGCAAGCAAAAATTTTTATCTTGAATTGTTTGCACCAAATGGTAAAATGGTTTCGGCCAAAATCATTCGCATTGATAGCATAAATGAGATAGGCGATTTTAAATTAGACGACTCAATTGCAGGTGGCACCAACCATATACGTGCATATACCAACTGAATGCGCAACTTTGTACCAAATTTTATTTTTGAAAAAGATATACAGGTCACCAATGTTCCGGGCATTTTTAAAGTAGTGGTATCAATTGCAACAACGCTCTCAACAAGGAAAGCCTTTGAAGCAAAACCAAACAAAATTCAATTTTTAACGGAAGGCGGTTCTTTGGTAGCCGAAGTTGAAAGTATGGTATCGTATAAATGTGAAGATGCTTTGGGCAAAGGGATTGAATGTACCGGAAGCGTTGTAACATCAACAGGCGATACAATTGCCCGCTTTAAAACCTCGCACCTTGGCATAGGTAGTCCATTGGGATCCGCTGATGTTAACCCACGCCAACGGTAAAACAAGTATAAGTTTTTACAATGCTGACATAAAAGGGAAGATACGGGTGAATACACAGGACGTAACATCGGCAGGCATTCCGGTAACGGGCGAAATAAAATATGAGGTGAAGTAAACAGAAAAATAGCAGTACACTTAATTATAAATTACCAGCAATTAACATTAAGTTAGAGAAGCCCGGCAAATAAAATTTTCTCTTTCAACCCATAAAAAGTAAGCGCATGAAAATCAAAACCTGCTTCTTTTTTATCCCGATACTCATCTTATGTTTTTTGCAGATTGCCTCGGCGCAATTGTCTCCTGCCGAACGAATGGAACGCTGCCAAAATAATAAAAACCGTTTAGCCGAACTCGAAAAACAACAACGCGTGTTGTCGGCTGAATTGTCGAAGTGGGGTTCACCAGAGGAGATCAATCGTGCAATTGAAGATATGCTGTATATACGCAAGCAATGGAGTTTTCATGCAAACTATGTTCCCGTAAAAGGGATTGATGATGATGAGTTGGCGCGGGAAAAGGAAAACATTTTAAGAGCAGCGAGAAAATACTTTTTTGATATTGAAACCTGCGCCAATGAACAGTTTGAAAAACTTAAGTCCGATAAAAAATCGTGGGTAGTTTGTTTTAAGCAATTAGAAAATGTAATCGGTAAAAAAATTGACGCCGCAAAAACCAACGAAGAAAAAAGAGCCGCTTTTGCAGAGGAAAAAATTGCAGTCGATAAACAAATTGCCAACCATCGTACCAACCTTATTGCACTTAACTGCGATGGGCAGGCGCCTGCAGGATCAACAGGGACATTGCGGCTAATCGGACCGGAAATACTAAAAAAAAGCAGGAAAGATTCTTACAACGCACTGCTGTACACCGAATATGAATACACGGCAACTTCCGCAAAAATGACCATACAAAATGATCCTCCAGACAGGAAAGTATTTAGCTGGGAGTTCGCCGGAATACCATCTTCACTAACACCCGGCGATGTGTTTACGATTACCGTTACCGGCTCCCTGAAAATAAATACGCCGGGGGATATGACGCCGGCATCCGGTGGAGTAAGAGCTACCGGGTTTGAAGTAATAAAGGAGGAACATGCGTGGGCGGGTGTTAAAGAAAAAAAGGATGGCAGCTACACTTACCGGGTGCCTTTAAATGCAAAATTGTGCACTATAGAAATTGGCGCCGATTATGGTATAGGAACCTTTGCCAGGTATAAGTATGAAAAGTAAAATTCCTTCTCCATTTTCTATACTGCATTGATTAAAAAAGTCGGCAACAAAATCAACCTCTTGTTTGGAGCATGGATATTTAGTTAAGGGTATGGTTAGCTTAGCTGTCATTCTGTTTATTTTTAATTTTTCAAAAACAACAAGCAGGCTCTATTTTCATTTGCCTTCCTGGTCGTTCAGTGGGGCAAGCCTCAGCATAACGAAACACTATATTGAATTGCCTTATTAGGTTATCGTTTGATTAATAATCTGAAAAACCATCATCATTTTTTTGCGGAAACCCCTGAGAGAGCCTGTTCGAACACATCCTTGTTTACAAACAGGTTTTCATCCATCAACCTTTTACAACACCAGCACGCCCTTAATATTTTGGTACAAATAGTGTATTTTACTACTACTGCATTTTCCTCCAACTAAAAAGCCAGTAGCATGATAAAAGCCATCGTCGCCATTTCGTTAGCAGCGGCATTCTCAACCGCCGTTGCCCAGCCCAAAGTAAAAGTGGATATTCAACCAACCGAAAATAACAAAGTAGTGTATGCATCCATCGCCGGTAATGTAAAGGATAATAAGCCGCATGCCCACCTCGCCTTACTATTGAAAATAACCAACCAGGATAGTAAAAGCCTCACACTCGAAAAAATAGTGATCAGTTATATTATTGCCGCAACAGAGTTCACGGCTTCAACCATCCCCATGAATACTATCGTTCCTAAAAACGGTTTTATTCATTGGAACCAGGTAAGGGAAAATATTTCAAATATTCCTTTCGATAAACCGGAGAAGCTAAAACTTGCATTGCATTTTAAAGATTATACTAATAAGCCCGTGGAGGTGATAAAGGATCTTAAAAAGCACGCAAGCCCTGTAACAGGTTCCAGCTACCTATTCCCGGCAAAAACAAGCGACTTGCGAATAAATGAATACTGGCAAACTGCATCAACACATGGACCCAGCGCTAACGGTAGCCAGCTTTTTGCCTACGATATGGGAGTTTACGGCTGGAATAAAGATCATTTTAGCGAGTTGTTTGAAAAAGCAGAAAGCAAATCGTCCGCCAATCTTAAAAACGCTGACTATAGAATTTATGAAAAGCCATTATACGCTATTGCAGATGGGACTGTATTAAAAAGTGAGAACAACACCAATGAGAATCCTGAACCACCTGCATACGAAACAAACCTTTTTCAAACAGGTGCTATACCTGGTAGTAAAGGCGGCAATGGCAACAGTTTTATTATTCAATATGGCGATGAGATTGTTACTTACGCACACATGAAAAAAGGAACGCTTAACCAGGCGTTGCTCGATTCGGGCAAGAAGGTGAAGGCTGGTGATTTTTTAGGACTGGTAGGAAACTCTGGCAACAGCAGCAAACCGCACCTGCATATTGAATCTGTGCAGCGCCATATCAATCCTTTACAAACACTTGGTGTGACCAATCATCCCGACAATGTTTCTTTGCGCCCCTTCCCTTTTAGAAATACATGGTCTATTGCTTTTAACCAACTTCCAAAACCAGATCCCAATGCTTCGTGGGTAAAGCTGAACGGCAACAGCATTGCCGACATATCTGCTGCTATATGGCCATCGGAAAAATCTCCTTGCTGGTATCCGCCTGCCCAAAGTGAGATCGCATTTCATGGAGTTGCAAAATCGGCTTTCCAGGAAACGTATAACAAAGTAGCAGGCTGCGGGTATTACCCTGTTTGGATCGAAGGGTTTAATGTAAATAACGTTACTTACTTCAATGTAGTGTTTCGCCCATACACCGGTAACCTTGCCTGCTATGCCCGTACCGATTTAACCGGCGATCAATACGAAGCAGAAATAAAAAACAACGCCAAACTTGCCAAGCCGCTGCGGCTCACTTTTGTAGATAGTTATCTAGATAACGGACAAATGAGGTACACTATGATATGGCTAAATTCGTCAGGTCCTGCAAACTTCACATACCGCGCAAAAACTGAGCAGGAGCACCAGGCTATCCTCGATGAAAATTCTCCCAAAGGTTGGCGGCCGGTAAACGTTTCCGTGGTGTCTATAGCAGGTATAAGATGGTACACTGCATTGTACGAAAAAAAGAATGTTGGCGGCTGGCAGCTAAAAAGCAAACTTAGCCACAGCGAATACCAGGACCTGTTTGAAACCAATGGCGGCAAAAACTGGGAGCAGGTTTATATTAATGCATACAAGCATAACGGCGAAACACAATTCTCCGCAATTTGGTATGAGAACTCAGGGTACACCGGCTTGTCTGCGGTACGAAAAGCCAGCAACGATACTTACCAGCAAAGTTATAACGACAACCTTGGAGCCGGTTTAAAAACCCGTAGCGTTACCGGTTACGAAGAAAATGATAAAGCATGGTATGCTGCAAGCTGGGCTAAATAATGCTTACGTAAACAACCACCTTTTTCTGTGGGTGGCGATTAGGCATTATCCTTTCCTTATCTAACCCGCC
>JANPIA010000265.1:0-1935 GCA_031424735.1 Segetibacter sp. | reverse complement strand
TGTTTTCGCAACCACAAGCGCCGCGATGATCCATGGCTTCGAGTATAGTGAGCGCATCGGATACAATTTGGTGCGACTTGTTGTTTTTTATGTTAGCAACAAAACCAATACCACACGCATCGTGTTCAAATTCTGGAGAGTATAATCCGGAGCCTGTCATAATATAATAGTTTAGGTAAAGCCAGGCAGCAACCTGACCCTTCGGTTAATGGCTTCGGCAATCGTTGTGTTTTCTATACCAGGTAAGCAAAAAGATTATCGTTCTTATTCAGTTCAGTATAATTTATCTGGAACCTTTCGAGATTTTTTATCAATGCTTCGTAATCTAGTTTGGACTGTAGTTCAATACCTACCAATGCCGGTCCGTATTCTTTATTATGTTTTTGCATGTATTCAAAACGGGTGATGTCATCACTTGGTCCTAATACATGGTTTACAAATTCTTTTAAAGCGCCCGGCCGTTGTGCAAAGCGAATGAGGAAATAATGTTTCAATCCTTCAAACTGTAACGACCGTTCTTTTATTTCCTGCATGCGGTCAATATCATTGTTGCTTCCGCTTACAATGCATACGACGTTCCTTCCTTTTATTTGTTCAGCATAATCATCCAAAGCAGCTATTGATAAGGCGCCAGCAGGTTCAACAACAATTGCATCTTCGTTGTATAATTTTAAGATGGTGGAGCAAACTCTTCCTTCTGCAACCAAATGCATGTCGCTCAACACTTCTTTACAAACCGAGAAAGTTAATTCACCTACACGCTTAACGGCAGCGCCATCCACAAATCGATCAATGTTATCCAGTGTTACAGGATGACCGGCGCTTAAGGCAGCAGTCATGGAGGGTGCACCTTCCGGTTCAACACCTATCACTTTTGTGCGCGGGCTAACTGTTTTAAAATAGCTGCCAACACCCGCCGCCAATCCACCGCCACCAACGGGTAAAAAAATAAAGTCGATGTTTGCCAGCTCCTCGTAAATCTCCACACCAACGGTTGCCTGTCCTTCAATAATTTTTAGATCGTCAAACGGAGGAATAAAAGTCATACTGTTATCCTCGGTATATTTTTTTGCTGCTATTGCACAATCATCAAACGTGTCGCCTGTTAAAACCACTTCAATTTTATCTTCACCAAACATTTTTGTTTGCTGAATTTTTTGATGAGGTGTGATGGTTGGCATAAACACTACACCCCTCACATTTAATTTTTTGCATGAAAATGCAAAGCCCTGCGCATGATTGCCCGCACTCGCACATACAACACCACATTGCAGTTTCTCTTCGGGCAAACTGCTGAGCATATTATACGCTCCGCGAATTTTATAAGAGCGAACCAACTGCAGATCTTCTCTCTTCAAAAAAACATTACACTCATATTTTTTTGAAAGATGATGATGATAAGCAAGTGGTGTTTTGTTCACCACTTGCTTTATGCGTTCGGTTGCTGCTGCAAAATCAAGACCCCATCCCTTGCAGGGTGGTTTTGATAGCGGGTCGTTATGAATAGTTTGAATGTTCATTTGATTTATACCGGACGTTTGCGTTCACTTAGTCTGTTCACCCCGGAGTTAATTTGCTGCTTCCGGTTCGCCTAACAACACTTCATTTATCTTTTCGGTTGAGTCACTTTCTTCACCGTTTAAAGCCGAACCCTGGTTTTCCGGACGAAGGCTTCGCACCGTTTTGCCAGCCTGCCACAATTCGCTGTCGTGAAGTTCTTTTAATTCAACTTCCAGCTTCTCACGATAATCGGGTTTGCTGTTACTTTCAATGGATTTGGCGGCTTCTTTACCACTGGCTACACTTTCGTACAAATCAGTAAATACAGGCTTGGTAGCATCCCGAAATTTCTTCCACCAATCCAATGCACCACGCTGCGCTGTGGTTGAACAGTTGGCATACATCCAATCCATTCCGTTCTCTGCAACCAATGGC
>JANPIA010000264.1:0-22649 GCA_031424735.1 Segetibacter sp. | reverse complement strand
GCATCATCGTTGCGTCCTTTGGATGAAATTAGATCTTTTACATACTATACTACTACTATTATTAGATGGGGGTGCAGGGGGTGTGAAAAACATAAAAAATGTGGATAATTGTAAAAGAAAGCGGAGTGACCTTACGTTGCGTCTGGACTTCCAGGTCCTATTTGCGTAGTAGTCTCCGCTCTCTTTTACAGTTGCTGCAGGTCCATGTAGAATAATAGGCTTATAGCCTGACAAAGGTCTTAGACAACAGCAACTTCTTTTAAACGAAAAAAAAGAACGTATGCAAAAGAAAGAATTTTTTGTTGGATTTGATGTATCAAAACTGACTTTAGATGTTGCCATTCAGGACACCAGGTCTCACATCCGGATACAAAACAGTGCAGAAGGCTTTAAACAATTACAGGCATGGTTAAAATCATTAAATATTACCTTAAGTGATTGTTGGTTTGTTCTGGAGTACACGGGTGGTTATGAGCACCGGCTGGTTCAGTTTTGTCAGTCAAAACAAATCACCTTTACCCGTATTCCCGGTTTGCAAATCAAGAAGTCACTGGGTATGCAAAGAGGTAAAAATGATAAGATCGATTCACAACGCATAGCTGAGTATGGCTATGAAAAAAGAGACAAGCTCAAAGCACATACAGCATGTGATGCAGCAATAACAAGGCTTAAGCAGTTGCTCACCCAGCGCAGAGGATTTGTAAAAGATAAAAAAGCTCATGAACATAGAATGAAAGAAGCGATAGCTATGATGGAATTTAAAGCCAATGATCCAATGATTAAACGTTATAAACAGGCAGTCGATTTTGCTTTGAAGATGATTGATAAAACAGAAGCAGAAATAAAGAAAATCATTGGTAAAGAAGAAGCAATGAGCCGCAATTTTAAACTCATTACTTCCATTCCTGGAATTGGAGAAGTCAACGGCTGGATGACGATTGCTTATACCCAAAACTTTGAATGTTTTCCTGATGGAAGAACCTACGGTGCAAATGTTGGAGTAGTTCCCTATACACATTCTTCAGGCACGAGCATCAAAGGAAAAAGCAAAGTAAGTCACATGGCTAATAAGCTATTAAAAGCCGATTTATCAATGGCAGCAAAATCTTCGGTGCAGCATGATCCTGAGATGAAAGCATATTATGAGCGAAGAGCTGCACTGGGGAAACATCATATGGCCATAATGAACGAAGTCAAATTTAAACTCGTATTAAGAATGTTCGCTGTTGTGAATAAAGGTGAAGTTTACGTGAAGAAACTAAAATTAGCCGCTTAATTTTTGGTTGTTATTTGAACTTAGAATACGCCATCCGTTCGGCGGTAGTGCAAGGTGGGAGCAATTGCAGGACCTACCTTCAATCATACACCTGCCTCAAACCTGTAATGGGTAACTCGTAGGTTTATCCATTTATCTTTCATCTTTCATCCATCATTTAATTGAACGACTATTTCAGCATCGGAAAAATTGTAGCCACCTTTGGACTTACCGGCGAGGTGGTGCTTCAACACGCCCTTGGTAAAAAGACCGATTTGAAAGGCTTGGAAACCATTTTTATTGAAGAACGAAAAGAAAGCTTTTTACCCTACTTTGTTGAGAGTGGCAAGATGAAAAACGAATCGGAAACTTATCTTAAACTTGAAGGCTTTAACACGAAAGAGAGTGCACGCAGGTTGATACAACGTGAGGTATGGCTATTGAAAGCAGATTTTGAAAAGTTTGCTGCTAATGCATCGCCCATTTCGTTATTGGGTTTTATGATGATTGATAATGGAGCCAAACTTGGTGAAGTAGTTGAAGTGATTGAGCAGCCTATGCAGGTGCTGTGTAAAATTATATACAAGGGCAACGAAGCGCTAATCCCCATTCATGGTGAGACTCTGGTAAAAATCGATAAAAAGAAACGGGAGGTGCACGTGTTGCTTCCTGAAGGCTTGCTGGAACTTTACACCTAATTCTTCCTGAAACAGTAAGGTACTATTGGTAAATTCGTACCAGTAATGCAAACACCCCAACGTTATATAGCCCACTTTGACCTGGATAGTTTTTTTGTTTCGGTTGAAGTATTAAACGACCCATCGCTAAAGGGTAAAGCAGTATTGGTTGGTGGGCATAGCCAGCGAGGTGTAGTTGCCGCATGCAGCTACGAAGCAAGAACGTATGGAATTCACAGTGCAATGCCCATGAAGAAAGCATTGCAGCTTTGCCCCCACGCCATTGTTACCAATGTTAGCCGCGGCGAGTATAGTAAATATTCGCGCTGGGTTACCGAAATTATTGCGGCAAAAGCTCCTTTATTTGAAAAAGCCTCTATCGATGAATTTTACCTGGACCTCACCGGGATGGATAAATATTTTGATCCCTATCAATGGACGATAGACCTGCGTAAGCAAATTATTAACGAAACCAAATTGCCTATTTCGTTTGGGCTGGCAAGTAATAAATTGCTTGCAAAAATTGCTACTAACGAAGCAAAGCCAAATGGTTATATACAAGTACCTACCGGATTTGAACAAGCCTACCTCGCACCATTGGGTGTAGAAAAAATACCCGGCGTTGGCGTACAAATGCACCGCTCGCTTTTAGCATTGGAAATAAAAACCATCAACAACCTGTACCTGTATGGTGAACGGAACCTTGAAAAAAGATTTGGTAAATATGGGTTGGAACTATGGCATAAATCCAAAGGTGAACATAGCGGTGAAATAACCTCGTATCACGAAGCAAAATCCATTTCAACCGAAAGCACGTTTGAAGAAAACACAACGGATATGACGTTTTTATTGTCGCAACTTGTGCGCATGACCGAGCGGGTTGGGTATGAGCTCAGGCAGGATGAAAAGTTGGCTGGTTGTGTAGCCGTAAAAATAAGATACCCCGATTTTACAACTGTTTCAAAGCAAACCTCTATTGATTATACCCTGCGGGATGATGAACTGATAAGGGTTGCCAAAGACCTGTTTGTTAAGTTGTATAAAAAGGATATACCTGTGCGGCTATTAGGCGTGCGGTTGAGCGAACTGACGAACCATCCCGTACAGGCAAGTTTGTTTGAAGATGCGGAGAAGAAAAACAATTTGTATAAAGCCATTGATGCAGTAAAGAACAGGTATGGCAAAGCAGCGTTGAAAAAAGCAAGAACTATTTAAAATACTATCCCAAGACAAAACAAATCTTTTATTACTCTACCAATTTAGTAGGATATTAATATCTTCGCCATCCTATTTATAACAAAATAAAAAAGACAACATGAGTTTACGTTTAGGAGATATTGCTCCAAATTTCAAAGCAAATACTTCGTTAGGTACCATTGATTTTTACGAATACCTGGGCGATGGCTGGGGAGTATTGTTTTCGCACCCGGCAGATTACACACCTGTTTGCACCACTGAGTTAGGAAAAACAGCAGGGTTACAGGAGGAGTTTGCAAAGCGCAATGTAAAAGTGCTTGCTTTAAGTGTTGACCCGCTTGACAAACACCATGGCTGGATAAACGACATTAACGAGACCCAGCAAGTAACCGTTGGTTTCCCAATAATTGCCGATGAAGATAAAAGCATTGCCAATGCATATGGTATGATCCATCCGAACGCATCCGAAACAACTACCGTCAGATCATTATTTGTGATTGGACCCGATAAAAAAGTAAAGCTTACCATAACTTATCCGGCAAGTACAGGTAGAAATTTTGTAGAGGTACTGCGGGTTATAGACAGTCTGCAATTAACTGCCACACACAGTGTAGCTACGCCCGCCGACTGGAAAGATGGTGAAGATGTAATTGTGGTAAATTCAATTACCACTGAAGATGCACTAAAGAAATTTCCGAAAGGAGTAAAGGTTGTAAAGCCTTATTTGCGTTACACACCTCAACCAAATAAAGATTAGTGAATTTGTAAAACTTCTGCCACTTTGCAATAGGTGGCAGAGGTTTTTTACCTTTTGTTTTTCTCCAGTTGCTGTAGCAATGCCTTCAGGTCTTTTTGCAATGGAGCTTCCAAATCCATCATTTCCCCATTTGGCGCTTTAAATTTTAAGCGCTGCGAATGCAGTGCTAACCGGTTTAATATGGGTCGTTCCTCATCGTCGTTTTTGCTAAGCTTGAATTTCCGTTTGATAGATGATAGAAGAACAGGCTTTCCATCTCCATAAATTTCATCGCATACTATTGGGTTGCCTATGTGTTGCATGTGTACACGTATCTGGTGTGTACGACCTGTATGAATTTGAAATTGTAGCCACGAAAACATCCCGAATTCTTCAATTACCTGATAATCTGTTAAGGATGGTTTTCCTTTTTTATGGGTCATCATTTTAGTTTGCTTACCTGGGTGTTCTATAATGGCAGCATCAATACTTCCTTCCTTTGTCAATAAAAGCCCATTCACCAATCCTACATAAAACTTTTCTACGCCGCGTCCTTCAAATAGTTGCGACAGGTATTTATGCGTGTCTTCATCTTTAGCGAAAACAATGATACCGCTGGTATCCTTGTCTAAACGATGTACAGTAAATATCTTCCCATATTTTTCCTGCAACATTTGCTTTAGTGAAATCTCCTGGCCCATGCGGTCGGGGATTGATAACAGGCCTGATGGTTTGTTAATTGCGATGAATTGTTCGTTTTCGAATAGGATGTCAAATTTCATGGTGAAAAGGGAATGGTGAATAGTATATAGTGTATGGGGGCGATGGGTGATTCCATCTGTACAAGAGTGCGACGCAACAAAAGCACATCGGCGAAATAATGTCCGAAACAAAAATTTAATCCTTCGTTTTGATGTACGACTGGTTCATGAATTTTAAAATGCGAAGTTCCTTATCGTTTAAAAAACGCCACTTGCCGCGTTGAACATTTTTTTTGGTAAGACCTGCATACATAACCCGGTCGAGCGCTTTTACATCGTATTTCAGGTGCTCAAACATGCGGCGTACAATTCGGTTGCGGCCACTATGTATTTCAATACCTATAATGCTTTTATCTGTTGCATCGGCGTAAGCAATTGCATCGGGGGCAACAAATCCATCTTCGAGCGTGAGACCTTCCGCAATTTTATCAAAATCAGTTTTGGTAAGATTTCTATCGAGTCGTACTTCGTAAACTTTCTTTACTTCGTGCTTTGGATGCGATAATTTTTGCGCAAGATCGCCGTCGTTGGTTAGCAACAAAACGCCTGAAGTGTTGCGATCCAAACGGCCCACAGGATAAACTCTTTCGGTGGTTGCATGTTTAATCAGATCAAGTACGGTTCTGCGACCCTGCGGATCTTCGGAAGTAGTTATGAAATCTTTTGGCTTATTTAGAAGGATGTAAACGTTGTTTCGGCTGGGGGTAATTTTTTTGCCGTCCACCTTTACAAAATCGCCTGGTTGCACTTTTGTTCCGGGGTCGGTTACGGGTTTGTCGTTGATAGAAACTTTTCCCAGCTTAACAAAATCGATAGCATCTCTGCGCGAACAAATACCGCTGTGTGCAATGTATTTGTTAACCGGCATGGTTTCTTTTATTGTCTCTTCTTTTTGTTGGGTGGCTTGCTTTCCAAACTTATTACCTCTTACAGGTTTAGTGGGGTTTGCACCTGCAGATGAAACCGATTCAGCTGGGGTTGTTTTGTTGGGCGCAATGCCACGCTGCGCTAACCTTTCGTCTCTTTTTTTGGCGAAATGTTTTTCGATGGCTTCAGCCCTTTCTTTCTTTTCTTTCTTTTTTTCCTGGCGAATTTTCTCTTTAACGGCACCCGCTTTGGGCTGCTTTACAAACTTTTGAAAGTTATCGGTACGGGAAGGCATGTGTACTTTTTTTGCTTGCTGTTTTACAACAGTAAATAGTGTTACCGGGGCGAAGATAAACTAAAAAGGGCACACCCGCCGGGCTGCCCTTTTATCGTACATTAATGCATGGGTGTTATACAGCCTTTGCTTTTTTGGACTTATGCATTTGTTCAAACTTTAAAAGTTGATCGCTGTTTAGAATAGAACTTAGTTGTTGATGGCGTTGTTTTTGAAGTTCGTCCATTTGTTGTTTCCGCTGTTCTTTGGTAAGTGCATCGTTGGTGTGAATGGATTTCATTTTGGTTTTAAATTCACCATTAACATTCTTCATTTTTGCCTGTTGATCGACTGTTAAATTCAGCTCTTTCATGCCCTTGCCAAAGTCCTTTCCCCTACCTTCCAGTTTAGATGATTTGTCCATTTTTCCTTCTTTCATCTTCAATTTTTGTTCGGGCGTTAAAAGGTTTTCCACAGTTGCGCGGTGTTGTTTTATAAGCGATTCCCGACGTTCCCTTTGTTCCTTAACCGTAATGGTTTCATTCTTTTGAAGCTCCTGCATTTGTTTACGGAAGCTTTCATTCAGCGATTTCATTTGTTGCTTCTGTGGATCTGAAAGATTGATGTCTTTAAACAGCTCGCCACGCATTTCCATCCGGTTACCTTTTTGGTGACGTTCAAATTTTTTACCTGTCTCTGTTTTCTGTGCAATGGCCGAAAAGCTGATGGTTGCGATAGCCAACATGCTGAGAATTATTTTCTTCATAATAAAAGTTTTTATGTTCAGCATAGACCCCTGCACATCCAGTGGGTTTAATGTTGAATGAAGGCGGCGTGTTAATTAAAATAAAAACTGTACAAAGCTATCAATGCAGGCTGCCCAGGCATAGTTCCTCCTCTTCGGGAAGGTTGGTTAAAGCATTGATGCCGGCTTTTTTTTTCGATTTGAAGGTAGACGTAGACGTTGTGCCAATAGATTTCCGCATGAGTAACTCATCAAAACCATCAATAATAAAGTTTTTTAATACTCCTACCTGCTCATACCCAAGTTGCAGGTATAGTTGCGTAGCAGCTGTGTTGAATGAAGAAACACATAAAAAAACATTGGGAGAAAGATGATAAATAATTTCTTCGCAAAAGCGGATGAAAGCTTTGCCGTTTCCATGCCCCCTCACCTCAGGTGAAAGGCAAATAGATTGAATGTAACCTTTGAATGTGCCTTCAAGCTGAAGTATTGCAAAGCCTATAAACCGGGTATTTTGCTTTAGAATAAATACAGTTTTATAGGCTCCGCAAATGGCAGCCAGGCAGGCGTTGTAGTCCCGCTTCAAAGTAATCCAGGGCTCCGAAGATGACATCAGCAGTGCACACTCTTCAAAATCTTTTTTACGCAAAGTTTTGTAAATTAATATGGAGGACATAGCAGGGGATTAAGAGACCTCAGCTTCCATAGAATCTTTATTGGCGAGTTGTCCGCAGGCGGCGTCAATATCTTTTCCGCGGCTTCTTCTTAACCTTGCATTCACCCGGTTTTTCGATAAATGATTCATGAAACGTTCAATTGCTTCCTGGGTAGGCTTTTCAAACCGGGCAGCATCAATAGGGTTGTATTCAATAATATTAACGAGGTCTGCCGGCACCTGGCGGTAAATCCTTATCAGGTCTTCCGCGTCTTTAATACTATCGTTAAAATCTTTGAAAAGAATGTATTCAAATGTGATCTCGTTTTTTGTTTGTTCGTAGAAGTAGTTCAATGCCTCAACTAAAACTTTAATGTTGTTGGTTTCGTTGATAGGCATGATCTGGTTCCGTTTTTCATCGGTTGCGGCATGCAGGCTTAGTGCCAGGTTGAACCTTACCTTATCATCGCCCAGTTGCTTTATCATCTTTGCCACACCTGCAGTAGAAACTGTTATTCGTCGCGGGCTCATTCCTAAACCTTCCGGCGATGAAATTTTCTCCACAGCTTTCATCATGTTTTTATAATTCAGCAATGGCTCGCCCATACCCATAAAAACAATATTGGTCAACTTCTTGTTGTACACTCGCAGAGCCTGTTGATTTATCAAAACCACCTCGTCAACAATCTCGTCAAAATCGAGGTTGCGCTTTCGTTCCATATAACCAGTTGCGCAAAATTTGCAACTAAGACTGCAACCGATTTGAGATGATACGCAGGCAGTTTGTCTTTCATCGTTGGGTATCAATACACCTTCCACCATATGGCCTTCCACTGTTTTAAAACGGC
The DNA here is from genome assembly GCA_031424735.1 of Segetibacter sp. GTDB lineage: Bacteria > Bacteroidota > Bacteroidia > Chitinophagales > Chitinophagaceae > Segetibacter. Next base: position 14,634 of record JANPIA010000264.1, on the reverse strand, counting down.
TCTTAACCGTGCCATCCTCGCTGTATTGTGTAGTTTCTACCTGTAGCGCGGGTAATGTAAAGTGTTCATTTAATTTAACACGAAGCTCTTTGCTAAGGTTTGTCATTGCTTCAAAACTGTGTGCCTGCTTTTGCCAAAGCCATTCGTACACCTGCTTTGCCCTGAATTTTTTTTCGCCTATCTGATCAAAATACTGCACTAATTCTTCGGAGGTAAGATGCCGTATGTTCTTTGCTGATTTCATTGGGCAAAGGTAATAAGGCAGCCTGCTATGGGTGCATTAAAGTTTATTGTTGATTTTGTAGAAGTAGTGCGCACCATTAAATGGTTGCGTAGCAGTGAGGGCATAAATAAGTAATTTTGGAAAAACATAGGATATGAGCAGCGATGTTTTAGAAAAGGTAAAACAATTACCCCCGGATAAGCAAAAAGAAGTGGAGGATTTTATTGACGATCTTTTGCAAAAGTATAATGCAGAAAATGCTATGGAAACTGTTGCCGACATACGTCGTAAAAACATGGGGTGGGCTAAAGGTGCAGTTTGGGTAGCGGAGGATTTTGATAAAACGCCCGATGAATTTAAAGATTACTTGTAATGGAGTTAATTCTGGATACTCATGTTTTACTATGGCTTGCTCAAGAGCCGGATCGTGTATCTGTACGCGATGCCACTGAAATTAATTCAGAACATACACTTTTTATTAGCCACGTTTCTGTTTGGGAAATTGCCATTAAATTGAAGGCAGGTAAAATTGAATTAAAATGGGACCTGCAAACTTTCATTAAATTATCGATAGATAAACATCTATTGAACTTACTCCCAATTGCATTAGATCATATCTATAAAACCCAGTCATTACCATTCCATCATCGCGATCCCTTTGACCGGCTGCTTATTGCACAGTCACTTGTTCAAAATATTCCGATAGTAAGTTCCGACTCGGTATTCGAGGCCTATGGTGTTAGCAGGATTTGGTAACAACCATTAGTTGAAAACGACAATTAAACACAGCGATAACAAAACAGCAAACTTTTATTTCGATCAAAAAAAATTATGACGGCATATATAATTGATACAGTACGAACACCCATAGGCAGGTTAGGTGGAAAGCTCAGCACTGTAAGACCCGACGATATGTTGGCTCATGTAATAAAAGCACTGGTATTGCGCAATCCGGGAATAGATGTAAATGCAATAGAAGATGTGATTGCAGGCGATGCCAACCAGGCCGGCGAAGATAATCGCGATGTGGCCCGTATGGCAGCACTGCTGGCAGGTTTGCCCATTACGGTTGGCGGAAATACGGTCAACCGGTTGTGCGCATCGGGGTTGCAGGCCATTATGGACTCTGCCAGGGCTATCATGTGTGGCGATGGCGATTTTATAATAGCGGGCGGGGTTGAAAGCATGACAAGGGCTCCTTTTGTTATGGCTAAAAGCGATGCGGCATGGAGCCGTAGTATTGAGGTGCACGACTCATCCATTGGCTGGCGCTTCGTTAATAAGAGACTGGCGCAAATGCATCATCCATACAATATGGGAGAGACTGCCGAGAACGTTGCAAAACAATGGAATATTAGTAGGGAGAAGCAAGACTTTTTTGCTTTTTCATCGCAGCAAAAATATGCCGATGCACTTGCCGCCGGTAAGTGGGATCATGAAATTGTTCCGGTAGAAATAACCGAAAATAAAGAGCCAACTATTTTTTCATTCGACGAACATCCGCGCACCACCTCTTTGGAAAAATTAGGTGCATTGAAACCTGCATTTATAATAGACGGAACAGTGACGGCAGGGAATTCGTCAGGTATAAATGATGGTGCAGCAGCCATGCTTTTGGCAAGCGAATGTGCCGTAAAAAAATACAATCTTCAACCCATGGCGCGGGTAGTAAGCATGGCTATTGCCGGGGTTGATCCCGCAATCATGGGTATAGGTCCCGTACCAGCAACACAAAAAGCTTTGAAGCGTGCTGGGTTAACCATAAACGATATGGATTTGATAGAATTAAACGAAGCCTTCGCCTCGCAAGCGCTTGCATGCATACACGATTTGCAACTGGATGTATCTAAAGTAAATGTTAACGGCGGCTCAATAGCAATTGGTCACCCACTTGGCTGCAGCGGCGTTCGTATTTCCACAACACTACTACACGAAATGAAAAGAAGAAAAGCCCGCTATGGTTTAGCGACAATGTGTGTTGGCGTGGGGCAGGGGGCGGCAGTAATTTTTGAAAGACTCTAATTAACTATAACGAAAAGAGGCTGGAAGAACCAGCCTCTCCTATATGGGGGTTTCTCAATAATCTCTGTTATTCACTTTGCCAGCCGTATCGGTAGTTAGTTATTAAACTTATTTTTTTTTTGATGGTAAATTGTTTTGCTCATCCATTTCTAAATACCGTGCCAAAAGTTTAAAGCCACAAAAAAATTCTCGCATAGCGAGGTACGTAAAATTGATTTTTTTTGATGGCCGGCCGGCTCACCATGATTAGACATTGTTGCGACGCTCCTTTTGTCTACATATCTTTTTTCAGCCGAACAACTGCGTAATTAATTACAGGCAATTAGAAAGTCAATTAAAATTATACGAAAGAATATCGTTAGAAGAGAGCGTGATTTGTTCGCCTGTTTTCAGGTCTTTTACCCTGCAGGTATTATCCAGCAGCTCCTGGCTGCCTATGATAATGGCATAGCGGATGTTTCTTTTATCAGCATATTTAAACTGCTTATCAAACTTCACAGTTTCAGGGTACAACTCAACAGCTATGCCACTGCTTCGCAGTTGCTGTGCCATGTTAAAAGCAGCTTTGCTTTCCGCGGTTCCGAGGTTAAAAAAAAGCACCCTTGTACTGCTATGTGCATCTTCCGGAAAAAGCTCTAGTTCTTCCATCACATCATATATTCTATCAACACCAAAGCTAATTCCTGCGCCGGCAACATTGGGCACACCAAACAAACCGGTCAGGTCGTCGTAACGACCGCCTCCGCCAATACTACCCATTTGAATACCGTTTGCCTTTACCTCGAAAATTATGCCGGTGTAGTAATTCAATCCCCGCGCAAGGGTAAAATCGGTTGATAGATTATTGAGGACGTTAGCTGGTAAAAAATCAAGTAGAAACTTTACCTCTTCAATGCCTTGTTTGCCAACGCCAGAGTTGCCGATCAGTGTTTGCAACTCGTTTAGCTTTTCGTAATTGCTACCGCTGATGGTTAAATATTTTTCAATCAAGCCAACCTGCTCTTCATTCAAGCCTCTTTGCAAAAGTTCTTCTTTCACCTTGTCTGGTCCTATTTTATCCAGCTTGTCAATTGCAATGGTGATGTCGGTCATTTTTTCTACTCCTCCACAAACTTCAGCAAGTGCCGCTAAAATTTTCCTGCTGTTTATCCTGATCTCCACGTCAACCCCAAGTTTTGCAAACACTTCAAAATAAATACTGGCGAACTCTGCTTCATTCAGCAAACTTGTACTACCAACTACATCTGCATCGCATTGGTAAAATTCGCGGTAGCGCCCTTTTTGTGGGCGATCGGCGCGCCACACCGGTTGAATTTGGTATCGCTTAAAAGGCATGGTAAGCTGGCCGTAATTCATAGCAACATACCGGGCAAACGGAATGGTAAGGTCGTAACGCAGTGCACGTTCCGTAATCCCCTTATTGTTTTTGCCTTCTAATACTTTTTCAAATTCCTGTTTCGCAAGTTGGTGTTTGGCTGGATTGTCCAGGCCATTGTTTAATATCTTAAAAATTAATTTATCCCCTTCATCGCCGTACTTACCAAGTAGGGTATCCAGGTTTTCAATGGCCGGTGTTTCCAAAGGTTGAAAACCATACAGCTCAAATACAGAGCGAATGGTATTGAAAATAAAATTGCGTTTACGCACTACCTCAGCCGAAAAATCTCGTGTGCCTTGTGGTAAAGATGGTTTAGACATGGTCAGTTGGTCAATAGTAAATAGTCAATGGTCAATGGTCAATTTTCAATGGTCAGTCGTCCGTGGTCAATCTTCCGCCCAAATCCTACTTGGAAACTGCATATTTATCTACAATTTTTTCGCAAGCCTGGTCAATCATCTTATAAACATTATGGTAATCCTTTTCATCACCATACCATGGATCGGGTACAATTCGGTTTTCATTCGGATATTGTTCATTCATCAACAAGTGTACCTTTGATGCATCCCATAACTCGCGGCTTATCCTTTTCACTTCCCTGTAATTATCTTCGTCCATTACGTAAATCTTATCGAACTTTTGCATATCCTGTTTGGTAAACTGTCGGCATCGTTGGCTGCATATTTCAACACCATTTAGCTTTGCTACTTTTTGCGATAAATGGTGTGGCGGATTACCCGTTGCGTAATGCGAAGTGCCTGCACTGTCTACTTCCCAGTCGAGCCCGGCTTTCTTAATCTTCTCTTTCATAATGCCTTCAGCCAGCGGGCTTCTGCAAATGTTGCCAAGGCAAACCATCAAAATTTTCATGTGGGCAAAGATAATAGCATGGCACCACAACCGGCTGCTTCTGTAGTATGGAATGTTTCCGGTAATGCATCTAATCATCAAACACAGCGCTGCGTTTTGTAACAACTTCTTTTCACCAATAAAACGGTTGTATGAAACCTGAATTAATAGCACAAAGCCATTTGTTGGATATAGTTTTTAACGGTCGGAATAAAGAATACGGCGCCTACAACCTGCGCAAATTTTATCATCAACGTTTAGCAAAGGCGTTAGCGGTAACCTTTACAGTGGTACTTTTATTTGCATTTAGTTGGTATATAAATGCACTTTTTGTAAAAGGTAAAAATTCGGAAGTAAACACAATACCAGTTACAGATGTTGAATTGGAAAAAATTGAAGAGACCAAAACTGAGCGCAAAAAAGAGGAACCGAAAGCATTAAAGAGTAAACCAAAAGCAACCATTAACGCAGCGCCACCGGTAATTGTACCCGATAAGTTGGTCGAAAAAGATATACCAACGGTGGCAGAGCTGAACAGCCAAGTTATCGGTCATGCAAATTTGGATGGCGATAGTTCTGCGCCAACGCAAGTAAACATAACAGCACAGCAAGGGGAAGCTAATATCGGTGTAACGCCAGCGAAACAACCGGAGCCGGAAGAAACCGGTCCACTAAACTTTGCCGAAATAATGCCGGAATTTCCCGGGGGAATGGCGGCCTTTAAAAGGTTTATGCAAAACCATTTGCGAATACCCGATGAATTAAACGAGGGCGAAAAGGTTATAGTTAAAGCAAAGTTTGTAGTTGATAAAGATGGCAGCATTTCTGGCATTGATATTTTGCAAAGTGCAGGCGATCTGGATAAAGAAGTTTTACGGGTGATCCACAAAATGCCACGCTGGAAACCAGGTATGCAAAACGGACGTACGGTTTCGGTCTATTTTATTCTGCCGGTTACTTTTCTGGGACCTGAGAATTAGAATATTTAAATGCAGGATGATTTATAAAAACCTTTAGAGATAAAGCAGGTTCACGGTTTTAAAATTATTTATCTTGCCAGCACCACTAACGCATGAATAATGGAAAACGATCTTCGCGATAGCAGAAATAAGAAACATGCCACCATGCGCGCTATTATGGATTATGGTATGGGGGTATTGTACCTGGCGGTCGCCTTCCTTATGTTTTTTGCTGACAAAATTGGTTTTGACTGGATAGGTTTTGATAAGATATTCAGGTATATATTTGGAGCAATCTGCCTGCTGTATGGAGGTTTCAGAATTTACCGCGGTTACCGGAAAGATTATTTTTAACATGAGATGTATCAGATACTTATTAATTGGATTGCTGGTAGCCGGTTGTTCCAATTTGTCGTCAAAAAAAGATGGGCCGGCGGAAACGGCAATAACAGGCCGCATAAATATTAGTGTAGATGAAAGTTTTAAACCTGTCATCAGCGAGCAAATAAAAGTTTTTGAATCGTCTCATCCTGAAGCCCATATTATCGCGGCTTATAAATCGGAAGCCGATTGTTTCAGGGACTTACAAACAGACAGTACACGGCTGGTAATTGTATCAAGAGGATTATCCGGGCAGGAGCTTACACAGTATAAAACAAGGCTTGAGTTTAAACCTTTATACGATCTGTTAGCTTACGATGCAATAGCAGTTGTTCTAAATACCGCCAACAACGACTCTGTTTTTACATTAAACGAGTTAAAAGCGATGTTGGCCGGGGAAAACAAAAATAGGTATAATGCTGTAGTAGATGGAAAAAATGCCACAAGTACAGTACGTTATTTGATTGATTCAGTATTAAACGGTAAGCCTTTGGGCAGCAATGTTACAGCCGCAAAAAACAGCGCCGACGTTATTACGTATGTTTCAGAAAATGCCGGTGCAATTGGCTTTGTAGGTGCTAGCTGGCTGGCTGATAATGATGATAAGGAAATGAAAACCAGTTTGTCGAAAGTTAAGATGGCCTTAATAGAATGTAAAAGTTGTGAAAAGGATGTGTTTGCCAAACCGTCGCAGGAAACCATAATGCATGCGCAGTACCCTTTGGTACGTGGATTGCACTACATATTGAAAGAAAATTGGTCGGGGCTTGGCACAGGATTAATTAATTTTATGAGCCTGGAACGGGGTCAGTTAATTTTCAGAAGATCCTATCTTGTACCCGGACAAATGCAGTTCAATCGGAGAAAAACCAGGATCAATAAAAGTGAATAAACAAACAACATAAACACAAACACATGAAGAAAGTCACATTTTTATTTTTAGCCGCATTGTTTGCCGGTAAGTTGTTGCAGGCGCAAAGCGTTGATGAGGGAAAAAAATTCTTGTATTATGACCGCTACACCAGCGCAAAAAATACGTTGAGCAAAGCGGTGGCTTCCAATGCAAAAGATGTAAATGCCATTTATTGGTTAGGTCAAACACATTTACGGATGGACGATTTGGCGGGCGCCAAAGCTGTTTACCAAAAGGCTTTACAAGCTGGTGTTAACGAACCGTTGGTTTGGGTAGGAATGGGGCATGTGGAATTGCTCGAAGGAAAAAAAGATGAAGCCCGGCAAAGGTTTGAGCAGGCTATCACCAGCACCAAAACCAAAAAAGGCGAAAACCCCGATATACTAAATGCTATTGGACGTGCAAATGCTGATGGTGCTTCAACCGTGGGCGACCCTATGTACGCTATTGACAAATTAAAGAGAGCTGCAGAGTTAAATCCGAAAGACCCTGATATTTATACCAACCTTGGTATTAACTATCTTAAATTGGGTAACGACAAAGGTGGCGATGCATACGAGGCATTTAACAACGCTTTGCGTATTGACCCAAATAATGCAAGGGCGAAATATCGCCTCGGCAAAATATTTTTAAGCCAGGGCAACGTAGCAAAATTTGAGGAATACTTTAATGGTGCCACTACCAGCGATCCATTGTTTGCACCTGCCTATCTTGAAATGTATAATTATTATGCGCTTCGCGATGTCAATAAGGCAAGAGGTTACCTCGATAAATTTGTAGCCAATACCGATAAAGATTGTAACACGGAATATTTTTATGCCGACTATCTTTTCCGTTCCGGTAAATATCAGGAGTCGTTGGATAAAGCAAAGGCAATGGAAGCTGGCGAGTGTAAAGCCTACCCCCGGTTAAAGGTGTTATATGCCTATAACTACGACAGGCTGAGCGATTCACTCCAGGCAAAAACAAATATCGACGCATTTTTGTCGACTGCTGCCCCTGAAAAAATTCAGCCTGATGATTATATGATAGCAGCAAACATTTCAAAGAAAATTGCAGGAAGTGAACAAAATGCTATTAACTATCTTATCAAAGCTTCTCAGTTTGATACAGTAAAAGCTAACCAGCATAAGTACATGGATTCTATCGCATTTCTTTATAAAAAAATGAATATGCCGGAGCAGCGTTACGAGTGGCTGGTTAAAAGTTATCAAAGCAATCCACAACCCACCGATTTTGATTTATACAATACGGCTGATGCAGCAATAAATGCAAAACATTTTGTTTCCGCAGATAGCCTGGCAAATATTTACATACAAAGAAAACCAGAGCAGGAATTTGGTTATTCATTGAAACTGCGCAGTGCCAAAACTGCTGATGTGGATAGCTCAGGCGCTGCTTTCCCAGCGGTTGAACAATACATTACTTTCTTAATGAAAGACTCGGTAAAAAATATGGCGAAGATCAAAAACCAGTATTACTATATGGCTTCGTTGTACTCCGATAAGTTGAAGAATTATCCAAAAGCATTAGAGATCACCGACAGGTTATTAATGCTTGATCCGCAAGATGCTTTTGCCATGCAGGCTGGTCCGGCTTTACGTAAAGCTATTTCTGGCGCAGGTAAAACAAAAACAAAAACTGAGGATGAAAAAACGAAGGTGAAAGACGATAAGTTGAAAACAAAAACTGAAACCGAAAAAACAAAAGTGAAACCGGGCGCAAAAGGAACGACCGTTAAAAAGAAGACATCCTAAGCTATCAATATTTATAAAAGGTCCCCCGCTCATACGGGGGATTTTTTTTGTTGCTCATCCAATACATGTCTATTTTTGTCGCTCAATTTTTTCAAATGTATTTTCTCCAGGCTAATGTAAACGAAGTGAATTCTGCCGCCAATTATTTACCCATTGGGTTGCAATTGTTTTTTGCTATTGCCTTCGTTGCTATCATGATGGTGATTACCCATTTACTGGGACCAAAAAGAAAGACCAGTGATAAGCTGGAGAATTTTGAAAGCGGAATTGAAGCGGTTGGTAATGCTCGTCAACCAATGGCGGTTAAATATTTCCTGGTAGCCATTTTGTTTGTTTTGTTTGACGTAGAGGTTATTTTCTTTTACCCTTATGCAGTAAATTTTCGTGAGTTAGGCTGGAGTGGTTTCGGTGCCGTTGCAATGTTTGTCGGTTTCTTCATTGCAGGTTTCTATTATATAATTAAAAAAGGCGCCCTTACCTGGGAGGATTAGTAGCAGAGCTATCTTTAAAATTAATAACGGAATAGATGGTTGAATGAAAATACAGGCAGGAAATTTTTCCTGCTTTTTTTGTACGTGTAAAACGGTATTGAATTAACGAATTGCTTTTACGTATTTTGAATGAAACATTGTTTATGAAAAATCGGGCGTTCAACATAATGCTATTGCTGGCAGGAACTTTTATTTTATTAACGGCGCATTACTTTCAAACCGATACAGATGAGGTAAGTATAAAGCTTACATCCTTTCCTGGCAAAGGAAACTACAACTACATTCCAGAGGTTGATTGGTATAAGCACCCATCGTACAAACAAAATAATACCTGGAATACGCTTGACTACTCCACCTACAAAACAGACAGCACCACACTATTCGATAAAAAGATGATCACCATTTACGATGTTACCAACAAAACCAAAAATTACCTGGTTGTACCGGTGAAGATTGTATGGGAGGTAAATACTGTTGCCGCCGCCGATCCCTCTTACACAGTAGTAGGTATGCCGCTGGCAGTAACTTATACCAGGTTAAATTATTTTTTACTCGAACCAAAAGAAACCGTTAAGGGAATGTTTCAACTCGATAAGCCCCCGCTTAGTCTTTCTATAACTCCTTCAACAACGATGGTGGTTGATAAAAAATGGCTGCAGGGTTTAAAAAGTGCGCTGGGCGGCGATAAAAAGAAATTGCAGCAATATGTTACAGATACTGTTGCCATGCCCTGGAATATGAAGATAAGGGAGAAGCTAAGCATTGCCACTATAGATGACCTGAAGAAAAATATTTACCTGAATTTTATTTCACGCCAACCGGTGAGCTACACAAAAGACAATTTTTATTACAATGTAGAGGTGGAAAACAGGAACCTTAGTAAACTATACATTAATGCGGGAGAAAAATGCTCCGAAAAAGTAAGCTCCATTATAGTTCCTTCTAACGAAAAGAAAACGGTACAAATTTCTGTTCCAAAAAATACATCCTGCGATTCCTTAAATCCAACGTTTTTTATTGATAAGGTATGGATACAATAAAGTTCAAACTCAACTGATGAAGCTGGTAAAACGCGCTATTCATTTGGTTGAGAACACGCCGTTATCGTTAAACCAGGTTTTTTTATCGCTTACTTTTGTAATAGCCATTCGCAATTTTTTAGAGAAATTTTTAGGAGCCACCCACCGCCTTGGAGTGGCTTCTTTTTTTTACGATGAATTAGCAGACTACATTCACGTGTACCTGTATTTCTTCTGCGTTTTTTTATGCATCGCCTGGGTGGTCGCGGTTTTTGGGAAACTTTCAATGGGTAAGGCAGCAAGGCTTTGTGTTTACCTGTCGCCTCTTATTTGGCTGGCACCTGTAGCTGATTACATTATTTATGGTGGAAGTGTTTCTTTGTATCATTACCAAATAGGTGATATGGGCTTTTATTATTTGAATATGCTCAATCCTGCGGCCATACACCTGAACATATCGCAGGGTGCAAGGTTCGAAATTTTTTCTATTCTTATCGCTGCTTTCCTGTTTTTAAAATTGCATTTAAAAGCCAACTGGCTTAGGTGTTTCATTGCTGCATTTTTAATCTATACCCTTATATTTCTATCTGGCTTTATTCCGGCCATCACCACTTTTTTATTGTTTAAAAACAACCCAGCCCGTTTTATAACAGGCGTTAGCAACCCTCGCTTGTTTGCCTTACAGTTTGTTTATTTGTTTTTGACAACCGTTGTTTTATTATTTAGCAAATTGTGGTTCAGTCAACGGGTTTTAGCAACTTATCTTTTGTCACTTCTTTTTCCGGTAAGGCTGTTTTTTTACCTGTACCTGCTGGCATTCGGCTTCTTGTTCGCCCTTAAAAATTACTCTGGCATAGGCGAAGGCTTGCAGTTTTCTTCCGTCGGTAGTTTGCTTTCGGCCATCATTTCAATTAGCTGTCTGTTTGTTTATGCAAAAATCAAAAACGATGTAAATGATATTGCGATCGATAAAATATCAAACCCTAAACGTGCAATTGTAAAGGGAATATTTTCCAGGGAAACATTAACCGGCCTCGAAACCATTTGCCTGTTTTTCAGCCTGCTTTTTATCGTCTTGGCGGGTAACGATTTTGCCTTGGTATACCTGTGGCTATCTATTACTGCCTGCTGTTATATCTATTCAGTTCCTCCATTTCGGCTTCGCCGATGGTTTCCTGCGGGGCATTTAACGTTATCGGCTATTGGTGTTTTGCTATTTATGCTTGGTGTTGCATTGGTTAACCCGCCAGCCCTTTATACATTGATATGGAGGGATGGCATCATAGTTTATATAGCTGCACTTTTTTTTGTGCTCAGCCAGTTTAAAGATTTTAAAGATGTGGATGGTGATACGCCGAATTGTATAACCACGCTGCTAACCTATGTAAAACCTGGAAACAATTTGGCGGTAACGCTGTTGTTATTGTTTGCCTGTTTGTTGGGATTACTTTTGCAAACAATAGAGATGCCTGCCCCTTTTTTATACGCGGCCGGGGCATGGGTTAGCGGCATGTTGGTAATACTCACCGCAAAAAAAGTTAAGGATTTTGACAGGCTGTTTTTATTATGCAGCATCGTTTTAATTGTGATTGGCGTGGTATGGTTATCGTATCATTTGTAGTTGAGGAAATATTAAATGGACAGGCTTAATGATTTCGGTTTAATTGATGGTGTTGTATTATTTTTGTGCCCGTTCGGTAACTATAAACGCAGTTGCATTGCTCACTGTAAAAAAGCAATACCAAACTCACTGCTGGTGAATTTTGTAAACAACAAAATATGAGGGGAAAATGGAACGTCCTGTAAGGTTTAATACAAAGGTGAAGGAGGTTGAAGCGCCTGCAAGTTATATGGGGGAAGGTTTTATGGCAACTTCTTTCGATAAAGTTATTGGCTTAGCACGAAAGAATTCGCTATGGCCTTTGCCGTTTGCAACCAGTTGCTGCGGTATTGAATTTATGGCAACAATGGGTTCACACTACGACTTATCAAGGTTTGGTGCTGAAAGACTGGGCTTTTCCCCACGCCAGTGCGATCTTTTAATGGTGATGGGAACTATCGCAAAAAAAATGGGACCCATAGTTAGGCAGGTTTACCTGCAAATGGCAGAACCACGCTGGGTAATGGCAGTAGGCGCCTGTGCAAGTTCGGGTGGTATTTTTGATACTTACAGCGTATTGCAGGGGATAGACCAGGTAGTACCGGTGGATGTGTACGTACCGGGATGCCCGCCACGGCCGGAGGCTATACTGGATGGCTTTATGCAAATCCAGTCGTTGGTAGGTAACGAAGCGCTGCGCAGAAGGAACGGCGAAAAGTACAAAGCTTTATTGGGCTCCTATGGCATTCAATAATAAGCTGGTTTAAAAGTTCTAAATTATATATCGTTTACTTTTTATCAAATTGAATTAATGGCTTTAACCAACGAAACCATTCAAAAACGTTTGCACGATAAATTTGGCGAGCAGGTTCATAGTTTTGATGAACCTTATGGTTTACTCACTTTTGCCGCACCCAACGAAATGAACCTGAAGGTGATGCAATTCCTGTATGACGACCAGGAACTTAGGTTTCAGTTTCTGACCGATCTGTGTGCTGTTAATTACCCGGATAGGGTGGGAGAAGAGTTGGCTGTTGTTTACCACCTGCACAATCTTGTTGATAATGTGAGGATCCGATTTAAGGTTTACGCAAACATTCAGCAACCCGATGTTTTTACCGCTACCAATATTTTTGAAGCAGCCAACTGGCTTGAAAGGGAAACCTACGATTACTACGGGGTAAACTTTGTTGGTCACCCCAATTTAAAAAGGATATTGAACGTGGATGAAATGGATTACTTCCCGATGAGGAAGGAGTACCCGTTAGAAGACCAGACACGCGTGGATAAAGACGATGAAATGTTTGGACGTGGTGGCAGTATTGATTATGGAAATATGAGGGATTTAGAACAAGGCGCTACGATTGCAGAAAGTGAGAAAGGGCATGATCATAATTTTCCTGTTTAGGTAAAATGCAAAAATTAAAATTTTAAAGTTCGCCCCTCATTTTTTTTTGACTTTTGAATTAGAATGTAAAAATACAGCACAAGAGTGCGACGCAACGGCCGATCATTAGGGAGCAAAAAGCTGGCTACATAAATATTTTTAAATGTCTCTTGCAGAAACACAAAAACATCATGTAAAGCTTCCGGATGGAAGTATTGAAAAGCAAACCACTACGCTTAACCTCGGGCCAACCCACCCGGCTACCCACGGCGTATTCCAAAATATTCTGGAGCTGGATGGTGAAAGAATTGTGGATGCTGAACAAACGGTTGGTTATATCCACCGTGCTTTTGAAAAGATAGCCGAACGTCGCCCATTATACCAAATTACCCCGCTTACCGATAGATTGAATTATTGCAGCAGCCCCATTAACAACATGGGCTGGCATATTACCTGCGAGAAATTACTGGGTATTAAAACGCCAAAGCGTGTAGACTACCTGCGGATCATTATCATGGAGCTTGCCCGGATATCCGATCACCTTATATGCAACTCTGTAGTGGGTGTGGATACTGGTGCTTTTACCGGATTCCTGTACGTAATGCAGTACCGCGAACTTATTTATGAAATTTATGAAGAGGTTTGCGGATCAAGGCTCACCACAAACATCGGCCGTATTGGTGGGTTCGAAAGAAATTTTAACGACGTGGCATTTCGTAAGCTGGAGAAGTTTTTAAAGGAGTATCCCAAAGTTTTAAAGGAATTTGAAAACCTGTTTAACCGCAACCGGATTTTTATGGAGCGCACACAGGGTGTGGGTGGTATAAGCGGAAGCAGGGCATTAAATTATGGGTTTACCGGACCGAATTTAAGAGCTGCAGGTATTGATTATGATGTACGTGTTCACACTCCGTACAGTAGTTACGAGGACATGACCTTCAATATACCAGTTGGTAAAACAGGAGATTGTTACGACCGCTTTTTAGTACGCAACGAAGAGATGTGGCAAAGCTTGAACATAATTGAACAGGCTTATAAAAAAGTGCAGGAGTTTACAGGTACAGAGGCGGAAGTTTACCATGCCGATGTTCCCGAATATTATCTTCCCAAAAAAGAAGATGTGTACACAAAGATGGAAGCCCTCATATGGCATTTTAAAATTATTATGGGCGAAATTGAGATGCCTGCCGGAGAGGTGTACAATGCCGTTGAAGGCGGCAATGGCGAACTTGGATTTTACCTGATTAGCGATGGAGGACGGGCTCCATTCCGGTTGCGCTTTCGGAGGCCCTGTTTTATTTATTACCAGGCTTACACAGAGATAGTAAGGGGAAGTATGCTGAGTGATGCGATTATAACATTGAGTTCGCTTAATTTGATCGCGGGAGAAATGGATGGTTAATGCAGTTCAACAACCGGAAGTAATTTTAAATGTCGATATCGGTAAAAAGGTATTTGAACCGGCATTCAGTTTGAATTTTACATTTTTGAATTTTGACTTATAAATGATAAAGTTTTCAGAGCAAAAATTAGCCAAGGTCCAGGAGATCATTCAACGCTACCCGGAGGGCAGGCAAAAAAGTGCATTGCTGCCCGTGCTTCATTTGGCGCAGGAAGAATTTGGCGGATGGCTGGATGTACCCGTAATGGACTAC
>JANPIA010000263.1:0-8153 GCA_031424735.1 Segetibacter sp. | reverse complement strand
ATGAAATGATGAAATGATGAAATGATGAAATGATGAAATGATGAAATGATGAAATGATGAAATGATGAAATGATGAAATGATGAAATGATGAAATGATGAAATGATGAAATGATGAAATGATGAAATGATGAATTTTTAGGGCGTTGAAGGTAGCCAAAGTGTTTATTTGAAAATTGAAAATTGAGTGTTGAAGATTTATTCCTTTTTTGATACCAGCCGCAGTTAATATTCCCGGCTTTACTTGCGTCGCACTCTTGTACTTATAAAACATCTGTCATCTTTCACCTGTCACCTGTTAACTTTTTTAAAACCCTGTCAACTTTGCTAAAACCGATCATGAAAAAAATACTGTTTCTCCTTCTGTCATTCGTCATCTGTCACCTGCCAACTTACTCCCAGGATGCGACCATGCTAATACGAAAAGTAAAAGCTAAGCTTGATAAAGTGAACGACTACATCGCCGAAGGCAAAATGAAAACCGACGTTGCATTTATAAAAGCTCCGGTAGGTAAAGTGAAAATATTTTTTAAGAAGCCCAACAAATTCAAGTTGAAACGGGATGGCGGCATTTCTATTTTGCCAAGGGGTGGCGTATCCGTAAACATGAGCAGCGTACTATCAACCGACGATTTTACCGCCATACCAACGGGCGAAAGCGTTGTTAATGGTACCAAAGTTAAGGTGATAAAGCTGCTACCTAACAACGAAAACAGCGAGGTGGTGCTTACCACCTTATTTATTGACGAGACAAACCTCCTCATTAAAAAAGCCAATACCACCACCCGCGAAAACGGTACCTACGAAATGGAAATGACTTATGGCCGCTATGCCGAATATGCGCTGCCCGATAAAGTGATCTTCGCTTTCAATACCAAAGATTACAAAATACCCAAGGGCGTTACTCTTGAATACGAAACCGGCGAGAAAACTGATAAAAACAAACTGAAGAACAAGAAAGGAAAAATAGAACTCATTTATTCATCGTACATAATAAATAAAGGTGTGAGTGATGCAGAATTTAAGTAGATGATCCATGCCTAAAAAACTTCGATGGTAAACGATCTTGTAAACACTTCACCGGGTTGTAGTTGCTCCATGCCTTCCTTGTGCTCCAGGTTGCCACTTGCATTGGTTGCATCGGCAACACCACACCAGGGTTCTATACAAACAAAATTGGCACCTTTGGCTGCCCATATACCCAGGTAAGGAAAACCTTCAAAATGCATGGTTAATCCATGCGGCGTTTTATTACTCAGCAGAGATACGGTTTGGAACGTTATATCTTTTAATACCAATGCATCTTTTGCAAAAAGCTCCCTGGTGAGCGGTAGTTTGTTTGAGTGACTGAGCAGTGGTGACGGCGTGGTTTCTATCAACCCGTCGGCCGATAATGGATATCGAACCAGGTTTTCATCACCAATATCAAACAACAGGTAATAGTCGTTATAAAAAGTATCACCAGTAAGGGGAACTTTAAAAGCAGGATGTCCTCCTACCGAAAACAGCATATCCTTTTCATCTTTATTTTCCACTATGTAAGCAATTTCCAGCACGGCATCTTTCAATGTGTACTTCACCATAAAGTTGAAATCGAAGGGATAAACTTTCCTTGTAAGCTCATTTGCCGATAACAAAAATGTGGCGGATAAATCTGTTTGCTCAGCCACCTCAAACGTGGATTCCCTTGCAAAGCCATGGCGGTTCAGTTTATATTCTTCTCCCGCATACCGGTAAGTATTATTTATTAAACCACCCACTATCGGAAATAGTACCGGGCTTTTTTTACTCCAGTAAGCCGGGTCGCCATCCCACATATATTCCAGTTGATGTTGCTTGCTGTATATGCTTTGAAGTTCTGCGCCTTTAGTAGCAATTTCTATTCGAAATAAAGAATTGGATAGAGATATCATGGCGATCTTAATGTAGTTCCAAACAGATTATTCTTCTGCAATGCTTTCATCAACCGCATTGGCAAACACTCTTGAACTTATTTTTTTCAACGGGTTTTTGTTGTTTTCAGCATAAGTGATCCGTTGCTTCAAAATATCAATGCATTCAAAAGTAGCCGCGGTAAACGATGCTTCAAGCGCAATTCCTTTGCCGGCAATATCAAATGCGGTTCCATGGTCGGGGCTGGTGCGTACACCTTCCAATCCGGCGGTAAAATTTACGCCTTCGCCAAAGGCCAGCGATTTAAAAGGTATCAAGCCCTGGTCGTGGTACATGGCAAGTATCGCATCAAATTTTTCGTGCTGCCCGCGGGCAAAAAAAGCATCGGCGCTGTAAGGTCCGAATACCAGCATATTACTATTTCTTAACTCCTTTACAGCGGGTTTAATAATCTCAATTTCCTCCTTACCTATTAAGCCTTCATCGCCTGCATGAGGGTTTAAGCTTAGCACCGCAATCTTTGGTTTATCTATTCCAAAATCTTTTACCAGGCTATTATTCATAATTCTAATCTTACTTAAAATAGCTTCTTTCGTAATGTATTGGGCTACCTCTGCTACCGGTACATGTTCCGTTAGCAAACCAATACGCATGTTGGAAGCAATCATCAGCATCACCACATCACTTACACCGAACATCGCTTTCAGGTAGGGGGTGTGCCCGCTGTAATTAAACTCTTCCGACTGAATATTTTTTTTATGGATGGGTGCGGTTACCAGGCCCGCAATTTGTTTATTCTTCAGTGCTTCCACCGCTGCTTGTAAAGAAAGATAAGCGTACTTGCCGCCGGTTTCATTTAACACACCCGGTGTTATTACAACTTCCTCTTCCCAGCAGGTAAAAAGATTCACCTGTTTTGG
Source organism: Segetibacter sp. (assembly GCA_031424735.1). Taxonomy (GTDB): domain Bacteria; phylum Bacteroidota; class Bacteroidia; order Chitinophagales; family Chitinophagaceae; genus Segetibacter. The sequence continues at coordinate 5,342 of JANPIA010000263.1, read as the reverse complement.
ATTCAACCGTGTCAAGTCTTTTGTGGCGGCATAACTGAAATTTAAATCACCCATTGTTTTGCGGTAGAAGTTAACAGCCTTGCCGTTGGCAAAAATTACAGGTGTGCAAAAATCAAGTATGCGGTTATCGCCTAAAGTTTTAACAATCAATTCCAGCCCTATTCCATTGATATCTCCGCAACTGAAGCCTATAACCGGTTTTTGCAATTCCATTGACATATGAGTTTTTGTTGGGTATCAAAAGTACGGAATAATGAACGGGCTAAAGTGTATTTGCTGCAATGGCTTACTTTTGATGCGTAATGCAATACACGCTAAAAAAATCGCTTGGTCAACACTTTTTAAAAGATGAAAATGTTTGTAAAAAAATTATAGACGAGCTGCAAAAAGAATCGTTTGCGCAGTTGCTTGAAGTTGGACCAGGCGGTGGTGCACTCACAAAGTATTTACTGAAGATTGATAAAGTAGATTTTAAAGCCGTAGAACTGGACAGCGAAAAAGTGCAATATCTTCAGGCGGCTTATCCAACGTTACGAGGCAAGATATTAAATGAAGATTTCCTGGCTATGGAGCCTCCTTTCGAAGGCGAGTTTACCGTGGTTGGAAATTTTCCGTACAACATATCAACCCAGATACTATTTAAAATGCTTGATTGGAAAGAGCAGGTTCCGGTGATGATCGGGATGTTTCAAAAAGAAGTGGCGCAACGCGCTGCATCGCCGGCTGGCAGTAAAGTATATGGTGTGTTGAGCGTATTGATACAGGCGTTTTACAATGTGGAGTATTTGTTTGATGTAGATGCTGAAAGCTTTACCCCGCCCCCTAAAGTTACCAGTGGTGTTATTCGCTTAACCCGCCGGCATAACATTCCGGGTATGAAAAGCGAGCGCTCATTTTTTGTACTTGTGAAGACGGCTTTCAATCAACGCCGAAAAACTTTGCGGAATGCGGTAAAGTCGTTGATAGATGAAGAAACTTTGCAAGACCCATTTTTTAATAAAAGAGCCGAGGTGCTGACGGTAGATGATTTTGCTGCGCTTACCTTCCAAATGAAATAGTGTCTGCTTTCAATAATAAACAATATCGATAGATGAAACGCACTGTTATTATAACCGCTACAGCCCACGAGTATTTGGCTAAAACCCTTCACGAAAAAGGTTATGAAGTTTTATATCTGCCAACTGTGACTTATGCTGAGCTTAGTGTACTTATAACAGGCGCAGAAGGTTTGGTAGTTACAACCCGGTTGCAAATTGATAAGCCTTTTATAGATAAAGCAACACAACTTAAATGGATAGGAAGGCTTGGTAGCGGTATGGAAAAAATTGACGTTGATTATGCGGAGAGTAAAGGCATCAGGTGCATTAGCAGCCCCGAAGGGAACCGTAACGCCGTTGCGGAACACACGCTCGGGTTGGTGCTAAACTTGATGAACAGAATTTCGCTTAGTCAGCAGGAGGTGAGAAAAGGCTTGTGGATACGGGATGAAAATAAAGGAACTGAGCTTGCGGAAAAAACAGTGGGCATTATTGGTTATGGAAATACGGGCAGCACTTTTGTTAAACTGCTTCAGCCATTTGGGGTTACCATATTGGCATACGATAAGTACAAATTTGATTTTGGGGGCAGCTATATAAAAGAAGCAAATCTTCAGCAGGTTTGTAAGTATGCCGATGTTATCAGCCTGCACCTGCCTTTAACCAACGAAACCTACCATCTTGCTAACAACGAATTTTTTCAATCGCTGCAAATGCAGCCTTATTTTATAACCACCTGCAGGGGTGCGGTAACTGATACGAATGCCTTGATAGCCGGTTTAAAAAACAAGCAAATTAAAGGCGCAGCTTTAGATGTTTTGGAAAACGAAAATCTTGCAAGTTATACGCCGGCAGAGCAGGAGAACCTTAACTGGTTGTTGCAACAGCCTAACGTAATCATTACCCCGCACATTGCCGGTTACAGCTACGAGGCGTTTTATAAAATGGCGAAAGTGTTGTTGGAGAAACTGCATGTTTAACCGGAGAATCTTTATAGAACACTGTTGGTAGTTGACGTAAAAAAGGTGGTGATTGATATATTGATTTTCTTATTTTTGTCGATTGCAACGCTGCAGTAAAATGTGGCGTTGTATTTTTTTTACCTCTTCCTAAACAACCAGATTATGAGTGAGACCAATTATGTTACTAAGGAAACGTTTGAATTAATGCGTGAGGAACTTCACACGCTTAAAAGTGTTGAGCGCCCAGCGGCTTCACGGGCTATTGCCGAGGCCCGCGAAAAAGGTGACTTAAAAGAGAATGCTGAATACGATGCAGCTAAGGAAGCGCAGGGTATGCTGGAAGCGAAGATTAAATATTTGGAAGGTGTGTTAGCAACTTGTAAAATTGTGGATACGAGTACGATTGATACAAGTAAAGTAACGGTTCTTACAAAGGTCACCATCACCAATATGGCAACTAAAAAAACCGTCACTTACCAGATAGTGGGCGAAAAAGAAGCTGATTTAAAGTTGGGTAAAATATCGGCCTCTTCCCCCATTGGCAAAGGGCTTATTGGCAAAAGCCGTGGCGAAATTGCGGAAGTGCAGGCACCCAATGGCTTAATGAAATTTAAAGTAGAAGACATCACCATATAAGTAAACTTTCTCTTTCCGATTGCAGATTAGCCGGTGAAAGCCCGCTTTTTTGTTCAAATAAATGTTACTAATTCTGTGTTCAAATATTCTACATCATGACCATCTTTTCCAGGATCATAGCGGGTGAAATACCATCGTATAAGATTGCCGAGAGCGATCAGTTTTTTGCTTTCCTGGATATTTCTCCCGTTAAAAAAGGTCACACACTGGTAGTGCCTAAATTAGAAGTAGATAAGTTATTTGATATGCCGGATGAATACCTTGCAGCGCTGCTTGTATTTGCAAAGCCCATAGCAAAAGCCATTGAAAAAGCATTCCAATGCAATCGCGTAAGTATCCTTACAGTGGGGTTAGAGGTGCCCCACGCCCATGTTCATCTCATCCCCATGAACCATACTGCCGATATGGATCTATCCAACCCTAAACTACAATTATCAAAGGAAGAATTTTTACACATACAACAGAAGATCGTAGGCGGGCTATAAATGATAAACTATAAATGATAAAGTATAAATGATAAATGTTGAGTGGGTACTATTAGTCACAACCTATTTATAGCTCATCATTTATAGTTAATGTTTCATCATTCATCACTTATCACTCACTTCACCCTTCCCGGGTTTTTCTTTATAAATTCATCCCATCCTTTTAAACCTTTTGGTAGTTTTCCTATGGCAGATGTTGATTGGTAATGATGGCATAACGCTACGCCAAGCGCATCCGTCGCATCAAAGTATTGTGGCTTTTCTTCCAGCGAGAAAATGCGTTGCAACATTTTCCAAACCTGTTCCTTATCGGCATTACCATTACCTGTAATAGATTGTTTTACTTTTTTGGGTGAGTACTCAGTAATAGGCAAACCAGCCTGCATAGCCGCAGCAATAGCAACGCCCTGCGCTCTGCCTAACTTAAGCATGCTTTGTACATTCTTACCAAAAAAAGGCGCTTCAATGGCAAAGGTATTTGGCTTGTATTTGGTTACAAGTCCGCATACAGTGGTATGTATGGTTTGCAACCTTTCGTAAGCATCTGTTTTTGACGAAAGCTTTAATACATCCATCGTTACGAGGCATGGCGTATTAGTGCTGGCATCTATCAACGCATAACCCATTACCAATGTACCGGGGTCAATGCCCAATATTATATTTGATGTCTTCGGCATAGGGGAGTGAAAATAATCTATCTGTATCATTCCGCATTGGACGCCTCCTTCAGAAGCCTCATTGTTTTTCTGTACGTTTGCGCCAAATTTTATTTCCTGAGCAAGCGCTTTAAAATATTTCTCAATTACTTTTTAGGTCCTATCCTTTTTATCTGGTTATCTTTTTCTATTTATAAAGAAATTACTGAGCACGGTAACCTGGAGCAATCGTGGGCTGAAATAGAAAGCTCTTTGTACGGCGCACAAGCCTGGAAGTTAGTTGCAGTTGTCTTACTTATGCTATTCAACTGGGGTTTTGAAGCAGCCAAATGGCAGGTACTGGTAAAGCATATTCAAACCATATCTTTCTTTACCGCTTACAAAGCAATACTTTCAGGGGTTTCATTCGCACTCAATACCCCAAACCGTGTTGGCGAATATTTTGGGAGGATATTGTACATCAAAGAAGGCAACCGCATCAGGGCCATATCACTCACATTTGTAGGTAGCATTAGCCAGTTGATTGTAACAATGGTGGCGGGTTGTATGGGGCTTATATTTTTACGTTATTACTTATCGCACAACCAAACAAGCAATCACTCGGGCCTTTCATTAATTTGGATTGATGCTGTTATTTGCAGCACACTTATTACTTCCATACTGCTTACTTTATTATACTACCGGCTAAGCTTTATAGTAAAGCTGATTGAAAAAATTCCTTTCGTAGCAAAGTACTCTTTCTACCTGCAAAAATTGGAAGACTTTGAATGGAGAGAATTATCAAGGGTGTTGTTGTACTCATTTTTGCGCTACTGCATTTTTACTATACAGTACGCTTTACTGTTGCAAGTGTTTGATGTAAACATTGGGTTGCTGCATTCCGTGTGGCTTACAACCGTTATGTTTTTGGTAATGGCCATTGTGCCCACCATTGCGCTGGCTGAGTTGGGCTTGCGCAACAAAGTAAGCATCTTATTGTTTGGTTTATTTAGTAACAACACTTTAGGGATTGTACTAACAGCCACAGGCATCTGGTTGATTAACTTAGTGGTTCCGGCACTGGCAGGAAGTTTGTTTATACTTGGTATAAAATTATTTAGAAAGAAATAGGTGAAGAAATATATACTGATACTCATTTTTACGATTGCTGCAAGCCGCCTTTCCGCCGGCGACGATTTCTGTGGTATTCGCAACCGGGCATTTCAGGCAGGCGAGCAAATATCCTATGTTGTTTATTATAACGTGATAGGTCTTTACGTGAACGCAGGCGAAGTTTCTTTTACCACTTACCTGGAACGAATGGGAAACAAACCCGTATACCATGTAATCGGCGATGGTAAAACCAATTCCAAATACGATTGGATTTTTAAAGTCCGCGACCGTTACGAAAGCTATTTTGATACGGCAACCTTACAGCCATTCAGGTTTATTAGAAATGTTGAAGAAGGTGATTATAAAAAGTATGAGAACGTAACTTTCAACCAGGCTGCCAACACGGCAATCACTACCAATGGTGTTTTTAAAGTTCCAAATTGCATTCAGGATGTACTTAGCATTTTATACTAT
>JANPIA010000262.1:0-2034 GCA_031424735.1 Segetibacter sp. | reverse complement strand
AGCTTTTTAAAACTATTAACACCAGCGAAAGTAAACGCCATATCATTTTTTTGTGCTTTGCTCTGGCGACTATATCCCTGGTACGGCGGGTTTCCCAATACATAGACTTCATCGCTTTGCGTTACTGGGCAAACAGCTTTCCAGTCCATACGTGCCGCATTGCCATGAGCAATTTTACCGGCTTCTTTTAAAGGGAGGATTGGCTTTGACTTTCCATAGTCGAACAACCGGTCTTCAAAAACCAGGTTCATCTGGTGTTCGGCCAGCCAAAGGGAAAGTATTGCCATTTCGTGGGCAAAATCGTCGAGCTCAATACCGTAAAATTGGGAGAGGTGGATTTGGGTAAACTTTAAAGCGGGGTTTGGGCTAAGCTCTACAATGCGCTGCAATATTTTTATCTCCAGCAAACGGATTTCTTTGTAGGCAATAATCAGAAAATTGCCGCTGCCACATGCGGGGTCGAAAAACTTAATTTTCGACATACGGATTATCAGTTTCCGCAATTGCGGGATGCTCCTTTGGGCTTTTTCAAACTCAGTTTCCAGTTCGTCTAAAAAAAGCGGTCTGATAACTTTAAGGATATTCGGCACAGAGGTGTAGTGCTTGGTATTGTCGTCATTCACGTTGCGCACTACCGCCTGTATCATAGACCCAAAAATGTCCGGGTTTATATTTCTCCATTGCAAGTCGCCCAGCCGTATTAGGGTTTTATACGCCTTGGCATTAAATTTAGGGCAATCTATAACGTCTCTGAACAAGCCGCCATTTACGTAAGGCAGCTTTGCTAGATAATCCGGATAGCCATCCGCCTTATTGGTGTTGAGCCTTTCGAATAATTTGTTTAAAAAAAGATGAGTGTCGCTTCCGCTTGGGTCGGTGTGTTGTGCAAGAGTATTGGTGAAGATACGGTCTTCAAATATGCCGGTGTCTTCGGCAAAAAAACAGAACAGCAACCGCGATAAAAAGAGGTTTAGGTGATGTGCGCCGGTTTCGGTTTGGTACACATCCGGATTTTCATCTATAAGCTGGTCGTATAATTCGCCCATTTTATAGGCCGCGTTGCGGTCGGCCTCGTTATCATTACTAGCCTGATAGGCTTCGGCCCCTGCCAAAGGCAAAAAGAAGTCGAAATACTTTGGTAAGTCTTGTAATGGTATATCAAGCGATTTGCCTAGTTTTAAATCTTTGGCAACCAGCGTTTCATAATCGGTCAGGATTGCAAACCGGGGCTGATACCTTAAGATGTTTTCGTCTTTTGCTGCAACTGTAATAGTGCTGAGAAGTTTACCTGTAGCTTCTTCCTTGAAAAAGACCTTCTTTTTATAAATAAGTTCCCCTTCTTTTTTAGAAAGGTTGAAATCGCCTTTTTTTAAACGGGCAATAGATGTTTTGGAAACACCGTACGCCATTAAAAGATCAAATATAAATTCTCCTTTTCTGAGGTCTAGAATGACACCTTCAACGTTATGGTGTATCTCGTCACTGGTCATTTAATTCAGGTTTTTTAAAATATCACGTTGCAGAATATGGGCTTTCAACATGAGTATAATAATACTAAATTAATCCTAAAGCGCCGGTTCGATTACTAAATCCAAAATATCAATGGGCAGATTAAAAAGCGCCATGGCTATTAATTCAGTTATGGGTGTGAGTTATTTTAAATATGGGTCAATTCCTTTATCTACAACCTTTATTTGACAATTTGTCCATACAAATCAAAGTCCTCAGCCCTATCAATTTTTACATCTACAAAACTACCAACAGCCGCATACTGATGATTGGCATCTATCAATACCTCATTATCCACTTCAGGAGAATCAAACTGGGTACGCCCTATAAAGAAATCTCCTTCTTTTTTGTCAATCAGTACCTTTAGTGTCTGACCAACTTTGTGCTGATTTATCTCGTAAGAAATACCTTGTTGTACCTCCATAATTGCATCAACCCGTTCCTCTTTAACTTCTTGAGGAACGTCATCCAGCAAATCATGGGCATGCGTTTTTTCCTCATGTGAGTACGTGAAACAGCCCAATC
>JANPIA010000261.1:0-7763 GCA_031424735.1 Segetibacter sp. | reverse complement strand
ATTGGAACTCATCAGGCAAAACCATGGCGTTTCCATTGAGATAGATGACATACCGCTTGATGATGAAAAGACATACCGGCTTTACCAATTGGGGGAAACAAACGGCACCTTCCAGTTTGAAAGTGCAGGTATGCAAAAATATTTGCGGGAGCTTAAGCCCGACCAGTTTGCCGACCTGATTGCCATGAATGCGTTGTACAGACCCGGACCCATGGCTTATATTCCAAACTATATTGAACGCAAACATGGTCGCCAGCAAATTGATTACGATGTGCCGGATATGGCGGAATACCTGGAGGAAACCTATGGCATTACCGTGTACCAGGAGCAGGTGATGCTGCTCTCGCAAAAGCTGGCTGGCTTTTCAAAAGGCCAGGCAGATGTGTTGCGAAAAGCAATGGGAAAGAAAGACAAGAAGACCCTTGATAAAATGAAGGATGCCTTTGTTGCTGGGGCTACCAGGCAAGGGCACCCCATTGAAAAACTGGACAAAATATGGACCGACTGGGAGGCTTTTGCACAATATGCATTCAATAAATCGCACTCCACCTGTTATGCTTTTGTGGCTTACCAAACCGCTTATTTAAAAGCCCATTACCCAAGTGAATATATGGCTGCGGTTTTAAACCATGCAGGTAGTATTGATAAGATCACCTTTTTTATGGAAGAGTGTAAAAGGATGGGGTTAAAAGTATTGGGGCCAGATATCAATGAATCGCAGAAGGGTTTTGCTGTAAATCAAAAGGGTGAGATAAGGTTTGGGATGATGGGACTGAAAGGCGTTGGCGAAAACGCCATTGAGTTTATTTTGGAGGAGCGAAAAAAGGCAGGACCATTTAACACCATTTTTGAATTAGTGAAACGGGTTAGCCTTCGTGCACTCAACAAAAAATCGATGGAGAGCCTGGCTTACAGTGGTGCTTTTGATTGCTTTAAGGAATACCATCGAGCACAATATTTTATTAATAAAGAAACCAATGTTTCTGGCATTGATACCATAGTAACTTTCGGAAGCCGTTACCAGGCGCAGGCGCAGCAGCAAACCAATAGCCTGTTTGGCGATATGATATCAATGGATATTCCTACACCCCAACTCCCCAAAGTAGATGCATGGACACTTACGGAACTACTTGATCATGAAAAAGAAGTTACGGGTATGTTTATGAGCGGTCATCCGCTGGATCACTTTAAGTTTGAGCTAAAGCATTATAACATTACATCGCTGAGCGAGTTTAACGAAGTAAAAGATGCCCCGCAACTACAGGCAAACACCAGCCGCCAATATAGGTTAGCAGGACTAGTGGTTGATGCGCAACACCGCGTTACTAAAACGGGCAGAAACTTTGGGTCGATGACGATAGAAGATTTTAGCGGAAAAACGGAGCTAATGTTTTGGAGCGATGATTATGTGAAGTTTCAAAACTACCTGGAAAAGGGAAAGAATGTATTGGTACAAGGCAATTTTAAAGCCCGCTATAACAGCGATCAATACGAGTTTAAACCAACCTCAATCAATTTGCTGGAGGTTACAAAACAAAATTGCACCAGGCAATTAATAATAGAAATTCCACCAAAAGCAATCTCTTCCGGCTTTATAAGTTTTGTTGAAAAAAATATAAAAAAGTTCCCTGGTAAAGCATCTATTAAATTCAATATTCACGATGTGCTGGACGATATGAAAGTAGGTATGTACACCCTTGAAAAAGGTTTTACCATGAATGATGAAATGGTGGATTTCCTGGTGGAAAACAAAGATGTTGAGGTACAGGTGGTGAGCACTTGAGTACACTTAACTAGGTAATCAGGATCTCCATCACCCAAAACTATAAAAAAAAAGGCTACCCTTTTTAGGAGTAGCCTCTGTTGTTGTTATAAGAAACAAACTAAAATTTATCCCAGAACAATTTGGTAGTTACCTTATCGCCACCAATTGCACTAGCTGCTGCATTGTAATTAACGGTATTGATGTTTTGCTCATCAACTGAATAAGTAAACCTTACAGGGTAGGCAGTAAGTGCGGAAGCAGGTGCCACCAATGCGGGCTGATCCAATCTTCTTTGTTCTATATACTCATCCCAACCACGGTTGTATAAAGCAAGCCACTTTTGCAAGCCAATTTTTGCTTTGTAATCACCACCTGCTGTAGTGTAGTTTACAGTTGGCTGCGCTAAATAAGTAGTAGCCTGTGCGGTTGTTCCCCCCCAATATTGAATGGAGGCAGTAACTGCTTTATTATAATGTTCAGCAGCGGTTAAAGAAATTGTCCAACCACGTTCTTTAGCCTCAGCAAGAAAAAATTCCACTTCGGCATAATCCAACAACAATGCAGGAAAATCAGGAGCCGTTAATGCATTACCTGGTTTAGAAAAAGTAGCATAGTTATTAGAAGCACCCGGAATGCCCCCAGTATAACCGCCGGTAGCATCAGTAGTAAAGTAAACCGGTATTCTCGGATCATTTAAAGTTTTCATTCGGTTAACAATTGTACTGGCGGCAACGTTGTCTTTTCTTCCGCTTTGTACAAGGTCAACCCAAATAGGGTTTGTGTTTGGTGGACCGCTTAAATAATGGAACTCTGCATTATCAGCATTGGAAGTAAAAACGCCGGTACCCACTGCAGCTTCTACTGCAGCTTTTGCAACAGCAGCATCTGCATCAGCAAGCGTCATACCTATTTTAAGTTTGAAAGAGGCTGCAAATTTTTTCCATGCAGCTACATCTCCACCATATAACAGATCTGCACTACCAAAACTCTCACCCGCAACATTAAACGCTGCGATATCTGCATCTATCCTCTTCAGCAGGTCAGTAAAAATTGCTTTTTGATCATCGTATTTGGGGAAAGCATTTTCAATATTCAGGGCTTCTGAATAAGGAATGTTTCCAAATGTAGTAACCAGGTAATACCAAGTGTACACTTCCATCACATCTACTATAGCCAATTGGTTTTTTTGCATTACTGCACCACCAGATACATCTTTTGGAATAAGAGTGCGAGCTTCCTGTAAATCGCGAAGCACGTCGCGATAAAGAGCATTCCATACTCCGCGGGGAATTTGGCGGGTTTGCAAGTCATAATTTGATTCATCAGTGTAGGTGGTCTCAGTCCAGTATTGCACGATATACCTGAAAATATTCAGGTTAACATTGGGCGAGGTAACTGTATTAGTTAATACCCGCTGTGCATTGGTAAAAAGTGCATATGAAGGTACACTCTGAGGATTTTTAGGATCCTCATTCAGGCTTGTCAGGTCTTTCTTACAACTCATTGCAAAGAGTAAGAATGGTATTGAAGCGATTAATAATTTTTTCATTTTTGCAGATTTTAGAACTTCATTTTAACATTAAAAGTAATACCTCTTGTTGTTGGATAAGCACCACTTTGATAACCTTGTAAATTCCCAGAGCTAATGCTTTCTTCGGGATCGGCGTAAGGAAGGTTTTTGTGAATGATCCACAAGTTTCTACCTATTAAATTGAAGTCGATACCTTTAAACGCATTGATTTTACTTAGTATTGATTTAGGTAAAGAATATGTTAATACAACTTCTCTAAGCTTTACATAACTCGCATCGTAAATGAAGCCTGCAGCAGGAAGTCTGCGATAACCGTACGTTCCAAATTCTGCATTCGTAACCCTGGTAATATTCGGCTTACCATCAGCGTAAACTCCCTGGTTTATAATACCACCACCCGCAGTTAAAGCATTTCTGGATGGGTTACCCAAATCGTTTAAGCCAGCAGTTTCCTGGTACTGACCGGTAGCCAGTCCATAATAAAGATCAAGAGAGAAAAGATCACCCCCCTGGCGAACATCAATCAACCAGCTTAATCCGAAATTTTTGTATTTAAGGCTATTATTTAATCCTCCGATCCAATCCGGATTTGGATTACCTATTACCTCATTGGCAGTAGTGCTCTGTTGGAAACGTCCGTTTGCAAGAATTTGGCGTTGTCCGCTTGCATGGTAAACAAAGTTTGAACCACGTAAAGTACCGTAAGGCTGTCCGAGTGTTGCATTGATTGATACACCACCCTGGAATGTTGCTAACAATAAGTTGCTTGAACCCTCAAACAAGCTTTCAACTTTATTTCTGTTCCTGGTAAAGTTTACGTTCATAGTCCAGGAAAAATCCCTGGTTTGAACTGGTGTACCATAAACCGATAATTCGATACCCTTATTTACAATAGTTCCTGCATTTAAAAACTTGCTATTATATCCGGTTGCTGTTGAAACTGTAGTTGGCAAAATTTGATTAAAGCTTTCAGCATTGTAGTAAGTAAAGTCCAGACCAGCACGGTTTTTAAACAAAGACATTTCTAATCCGACTTCAAAACTTTTTGTTTTTTCAGGTAACAGGTTGGCGTTGTTACGCGTTCCCTGAACCGAAGCCTGTGCATTTGAACCAAAAGGATTTACAATTGCATACGCATCTTTTGTGCTGTAGAAAGGTGCATCTGCTCCCACCTCAGCATAACTCGTTCTTAGCTTGCCGAAAGAAAGCCATTCGGCGGTTGGTAATGATTTGGAGAAAACATAACCAAAGGAAACAGATGGATAATAGTATTGATTATTTCCTTTAGGCAAAGTGGAAGATGCATCTCTTCTTACAGTGGCATCAAGGGTAAGTGTGTTTTTCCATGATAATGTAGAACCTGCGAAAAGGCCTACAATTTCTTTTCTTTGATCGGTTTCAATAGGTGCATTAACCGGGTTTGCTGAATTGGATAGGGAATAAATTTTTGGAACAATCAATCCTCCGTTGGTTGTTGCTGATATACTCTCTATTCGCTGCTTCCTGATATTGGTTCCCAATAGTGCTTTCAGATTTAAGTCGGTCGAAACATTCTTATCAAAATTCAACATCAGGTCATAGTTCGTTTCCCTGTAATTGTTGTTAAAACGAGAGTAGCTTGAAGTAGTAACACTTCCTACGGCTTGTCTCTCCTCCTGCAACTCACTGTATGAGTCCAGAGAAATTCTACCCAGCGCGTTCAGCCAGTCTGTTATTTTGTAATTAACGTTCACGTTTCCAAAATAGCGGTTACGTGTATCATTCTCGTAATTTTCATAACGGGTGAAGTAGGGGTTATCCCAATAAATTGGAACCAAATCCGTTGGGTCAGCCCAATTCCACGTTACGTTCTTTTTGTTACGGAAATAGGCATCTTTCTGTTCTTTAATATCCACATTGGTTTGCCACCACTGGCGGAAGTTAGTCATCAGGTTTTTATCGTCATAACCAGTTCCGTATCTGCCTAAACCAACTATATTTGAAAAATTGATGCTTCCTCCGGCAGAAAGTTTGCTGGTAATATTATAAACGCTTCCAAAATTGATAAGGTTTTTTGTGACCTTACTGTTCGGCATAATACCCTTATCATCCGTCCGGGTGTATCCCAGTTTAAATGAACCCTTATCGGTTGAACCATCTATATAAATACTGTTATTAAAATTCACCGGCTTTTCAAAAATGGTTGAAGGATCGTTAGCAGCTGCTAACCAGGGACGGGCTTTGCCAAAATTTGGTGAGGACGGGTCGAATGCGTCCCATTGGAAAACCATTTTTGTAGGGTCAAATTTTGCTCCAAACGAAGCATCCTCACTTAAAGGAGTAACAAGGTCTTTTGTTCCGTTACCATCAATATCCCGAAAGAGGAACAAGCCACTTGGGTCTTCATAATAAGCGCCATAACCTCCGCCATAATCTTTTTGATACTTAGCAAAGGTTGATTTGTCGATAGAGTTAAAAGAAACCCCTGAATTAACAGTGATGCCTAAACCACGTGAACCTTTTTTTGTAGTGATAAGAATTACACCGTTGCTTCCCCTTGAGCCATACAATGCGCTAGCCGCAGCGCCTTTTAATACCGTGATTGATTCGATATCATCTGGGTTAATGTCGGCGGCAGCATTACCATAATCAAAACCTCCGCGACCAGTGCGCTGATTGGCTGAGTTGTTATTTGCGTTATCGAACGGAACCCCATCAACTACGAAAAGAGCCTGGTTATTACCGGTAATAGACTTAACGCCTCTTAATGTTACGTTGGTTGATCCCCCAAGTGTATTTGTCTGACGTAATTCCAAACCTGCAACTTTACCAGACAGGTTATTAATAAAGTTGGCCGTACGTGTTTTACTAACTTCTTCGCCGGCTACCTGTTGTGCAGCATAAGCTACCTGGTTGCGCGACTTTCTTATACCGAGCGCTGTCACCACAACTTCGTCTAACGCCTGAGAACTCTTTGACAATTGTACATCTATGAAACTACGCCCCTGAATGTTCACCTCCGTTGTGGCTAAACCAACATTGGTGATGACTAATGTACCGGCTGCCGGAGCCATAATTCTGAAAGTTCCATCGGCACCAGTACTGGTACCGGTTTTTGTTCCCTTCAGTGTAACGGAAACTCCCTGCAGTGCGACACCTGCGTCGTCGGTAACCTTACCTCTTACTTCGCTTGTTTGAGCTTGTAGCAGGTTGGTGACTAACGCAAGACAACACATCAAAAAGACCCTAAAATTTCTCATAACTTGATTTTTTTGTTTGCGAATAGGTTGTTTAAAAATTAAAAACGCGTTAAAAATAAGACCATTTATTTTACAATATGCTGCAATCATTAATAAAATGTTATTTATTCTTTGTGGAGTTTTTGTTGTATGAGAGGGAGAATGAGCGGATAAATTAATAGCTAATGCATTGAGCTGCGGAGTTTTTTTACCAATGCAGGCTAATGGCTAAGAATTAATAGCGACAGAATATTTTTAATTATAGCTAATTAAATTAATCTGTTTGGAGGTTATGGGCGATTTAAGAAAGTGAAATACTCGTAATAGGTCGCATAACAATAGTAACAAAGGAAACAAGCATTTTACTAGTTAAGACCTTATTGTTTTTCTGGGCATTGCCCAAGGAATAACCATTAATGATGGTAGCTGAAAACTTTAGCTGCTAAACATTGGGGCTCATTACTTAGTTCTTTATACGGGTCCACGACTGTATTAGTTCTGCACCGCCAGCCGTTCGGGTGGTAACGGTAACCTGGTTTAGATTTATTACATGGATAACTCCATTGTTGAAAACGGTTGAACCGTTACACATGCTTACCAAAGTGCTCAGGTTAAAACCACCAGTAGTGCTGGATTTGATGTCCCGCCAAAAAACATCGTTTTGCCTGGCACAGTAAACATTATTGGCTATTGTTTTAATGGAAGCGTTTCCAGCAACAGGTATCACCATAATAGTGGTGCCCACCATAGCATTGTTTTCAGTACTTGAACCCAATTGCCACGAACCATTTAAGGAGAAAACATTTCCGGAAGTGTCGGTTGAAATTGTTCTAATGGACTCGCAAGCTGTAAAATAAGTGAAGATCAGGGCGATAGTGCAAATGAATTCTTTGCGCATTCGTTTTTAGAAGTCATTTCATTAATTATGCCAGTGGTAACAGATTGGAAAAAATATTCTAATTATGGTAAGATTGACGGAACCAGTAATTGAGCCTGGTCTAGCTTTTGAATTAATTGCAGGTGTAATAAAGAAAGTCTTGCCTGATCAAACAGACTGTAGTTGTTTTTCCTCTTCCTTAAATTGAATAAACAGTTTAAACGTTTTTAGTTCGCGGTCTTTTTGCGTTTTGGCTTTAGCCGCAAACGATACATTGTTTTTCAGCGCACCTAATAATTGATGCAAAATAGACAGGGAAGAAATTTTTTCGAGCGCAGGCAACATAAGTACCTTGTCGATAGCATTAATTGC
>JANPIA010000260.1:0-1998 GCA_031424735.1 Segetibacter sp. | reverse complement strand
TGCTTGTTTTCATCTGCCAGGATGTTTTTATTACAAGTAGCTATTTGTTTTTAAATCAACCCCTCGGTCTGTATATCTTTTCCTTTACCAGCATGGTTTTCAACAGCTTTTAATTCATCCTTAACTTGACGCTTATGCGATTAATCGGAGGCTGTTATCGTTCCAGTCTTGAACTTTCAGAGAGTGTCCCGATGCATATCGGTAATTGCTTTATTTTGTTCAGGCAAAAGAAAGTGACAGATGCTGAATGAATAACAATGCATTAGCATAAATGAAGTTTAAAGCGTGACTTATCGCATTACAAAAACAGTTGATAATATTTCTAATCATCTGTTTACATTTTCCTGCCATTTGATGTTAGCGTTTTTTTATTATCAAACTATCGTTGCTTTACACTTGTATGCATCCGACAGTTTAAATTGGCAAAATGTTTTCTCCCTTTAAAGGTATCCAGCATAACATAGAATAAAGTAAGGCATCAATACATCATTTGAAATGCTGGAACCAGATTTACAAAAGACGTGCTATCAAACCTATTCCATTAAAAATTTTCTGTTCATTTATGCGGTGCTATCGCAGGCATTCATAATTTCTTATTAGCTTAACAACAAATTAATGTATGGGTACATCTCAGCTTAGCAGGTCGCTCGGTTTACGATTGGTTGTAGTAGTTGTAATTGGTAACATCATTGGCAGCGGTGTTTACAAAAAAGTTGCGCCCATGGCAGCAGAACTACACTCGAGTGGATGGGTGTTGATTTGCTGGGTACTCGCAGGCATCATTAGTTTATTTGGCGCATTGTGCAATGCCGAGGTTGCCGGGCTGCTTGCCGATACAGGAGGCGAATACGCCTACTACAAAAAGATCTATAACCGGTTTTTCGCTTTCATGTTTGGTTGGTCACTGTTTACAATAATCCAAACTGCAGCAATTTCCTCTCTGGCTTATGTGTTTGCACAGTCGCTGAATAACATTTTACACTTGCCCCCCGTACTTGAATCAATGGCGGATTTCAACATAGGGACAGCTTTTTATCCGTTCGCCGATCTTAATACGAAGCTAATTGCCATAAGCCTAATTATACTGCTCACTATAATTAATACCCTGGGTATAAAAACGGGTGCAGGCATCAGTACCGCAATTTTGTTTCTTGTTTTCGGGGGAATATTCACCATCATCGTTTTTGGCTTATCCAACGGGCAGGCTTCAATAAGCAACATTTCTATGCAAACAACCAACAATGTACCGGTAACAGCAAGTGGTATATTCACTGCAATGCTTGCTGCCTTTTGGGCTTACCAGGGCTGGGCATCGGTTGGTTATGTTGGCGGCGAAATTAAGGACGCTAAAAGAAATATACCGAAGGGGATAACCATTGGCATTTTTGCAGTTATTGCGATTTACCTGTTGGTTAACACAGCATACCTTTCGCTATTGCCGGTTCCTCAATTGGATGGTATTTACCATGCAGGCAATCAAATAGCAGCTATTGAAGCAGTACGAAGTTTTTGGGGATCTAATGGCGCCTTATTCATTTCAGTGTTGATTGTGGTTACCACACTGGGCTGCTGCAACGCCACTGTGTTTGCAAGTTGTCGCCCCTATTATGCAATGGCTAAAGAGGGATTGTTTTTTAAAGGCGTGAGTAAACTTAATGATAAACACGTTCCTGCAACTTCACTACGTTACCAGGGTATTTGGGCATGCCTGCTCGTTCTTTCTGGTACGTTCGATCAGCTTACCGACATGATCATTTTTGCCGTGTTCATTTATTATGGCGCTACAACACTGGGTGTATTTATCCTTCGTAAAAAAATGCCCGATGCTGAACGACCCTACAAGGTTTGGGGCTACCCGGTTGTACCAGCTATTGTTGTTTTATTTTGCGCGGCACTCATTTATAACACAGTGTGGAGTCGTCCGCGGGAAGCTGCTATTGGAGTGGTGTTGATGCTTACCGGCGTGCCAATGTATTTTTGGTTTAAGAAGAAAAATGT
>JANPIA010000259.1:0-2868 GCA_031424735.1 Segetibacter sp. | reverse complement strand
CCCATGGGCAGTTGCCTTGCCAATAATTCCATGTCAACTGGTTGCTCTAACGAGTCTTGTAGCAGAAATTTTGCCTTTGAAATCATTTGGCCCAAAGGGTCATCACTAAATTCCTGGAACTGAGATACAGCATTTACTAATCCAAGAATTTGTAAAGTGGTGCCTGCAATTATCTGCGGGTAAGCCGTCGAAGATGAACGGATAGTTTCGATAAGATTTCTGAATAATACCAGGAGATCTTTGTTTAAACCAACTTGTACAAAAGGGGCGTTGGGATTAAAGAAACCATTCGTCATTAATTGCTCGGGATAGTACCCATTAAAGCCCACCCAATACTCTTCCCATCCGGAGTTTAAATTGGGCTTATACCGATGCCAAACACCGGGATAAAGAAAAAAGCAGGTGCCTGCAGTTATGCCGGCAGGATCAGTTAATGCTGACTCAAACACACCTTCACCTTTCGAAATAAAGATCATATAGTAACCGTTCAGTATGCGGCCCTTATTCCACGTTAACGAATGATTTTGCGGGTGTTCACCATTGCTCGGATATTCCTGGTTCGGATCAATTTTAGAATAGCCCACTGTAGTAATATACAATCCCCACTTTTCTTCTGTCTCGCTGATGTTTAAGTATTTAAAGTAGTTATTCATATGAGAGGCTTAGTTATTGTGAGAAGGATAATCTCATTCAAAAATATCAAAAAGTACAAAAAAAAGGTCTCTTTCTATTAACGCGATAGATGGGCAAACTTTAGATTTGATTTTTAACGTATTGTTAGTTTTTGATTGCTTTCTGCTAACTCTTTAATTCATAGCTGCCATGTGTAAAAAATTCCGGCAAAGGATATTTTGCTATATCCATTTTTTGTTGATCGCCTTCCTTGTATTACTTACCACAAACTCATTTTCGCAGCAAACAAGAATTAGCGGCAAGGTTACTGCTGCTGATGCAACACCCATAAGTGGGGTTACAGTCCAGGTGAAAAATTCTACTTTAACTACGGCTACCGATGCTGATGGTAATTACGCAATTAATGCAGGCAGGGGTACTGTTTTGCTTTTTACTTATGTGGGCTATGAAACATTTCAGGCTACGGTTGCAGGAAGCCAGGTGATCAATGTATCGCTGATTGCAGGTTCTAAAACTTTGGATGAAGTGATTGTAACAGGATTAACTACCCAGAAACGTTCTGAGGTTACTGCCGCGATTAGTACCATATCCGGTGAAGATATTTTGAAGGCACCGGTATCAAATATTACCAACTCAATTGCAGGCCGTGTGCCGGGTGTTATAGCTGTGCAAAGCAGTGGTCGTCCCGGTATGAACCAGGCAGATTTATATATACGTGGCCAGGTAAGCGCCGATGCAAAAGCATTGATTGTAGTAGACGGTGTGGAGAGAGAAACTTTTGGTGATATAGATCCGAATGAAATTGAAAGTATCACGGTATTGAAAGATGCAGCATCAACTGCATTATATGGTATCAAAGGTGCCAATGGCGTATTTGTAGTAACTACTAAATCGGGGAGAACCGGGGCAGCCAAAATTTCTGCTACCAGTAATGTGGCCATTTTGGGCTATGTAAAACTTCCGGGTATTTTGCCCGCTTATGAAAGTGCTTTGTTACACACCGAAGGGCAGGTCAACATTGGGCAGGGTGCAAACAGGTTATTTACAAACCAGGATCTGGAAACATTTAAGAATGGAACAGGTGATCCTTTACTCTACCCTAATACCAATTGGTATAAAGCCCTTACCCGTCCCAGCTGGATGCAAACACAAAACAACATCAACATTTCAGGCGGCTCAAAGTTTGCCAAATACTTTACCTCTTTCGGTCATTTGTTTGAAGATGGCATGTTTCAAAAATTTAGCACGAAGACCGGGCACACAACAACGCCGAGTTATAACCGCTATAACTTTCGGGCAAATGTTGATTTTAATCCAACCGCATCTACCATTATTAGTGTAAGGCTTTCAGGCAGAATGGAAAAAAGATATGCCTTAAGTGGTGTAGGGTCTGGTGCAGATTGGCGCAGGCAATTTGAATCCGCACAGGAAGGTTTTGTACAGAGAATTTTATTTCTTCCTTCGTGGGGGTTACCCTTCTTTCCGGAGTATGCAGCAGATGCATATGATGTAAGAAACGTTTATAACAAAATCATCGACTATCCGCGACTTGGGACAAACACTTTCAATCCTTATGCTTTATTAACTGGTGGCGGCTATTTTCAGTACGATAATAACATTTCTGAAAACATCATCAGCATCAACCAAAAGCTGGATAGAATTACAAAAGGACTTTCTGTAAAAGCGTTGGTAGGGTATACCGCCTCGCTGCAATCGGTGCGGTTGCAATTGGGCAATTATGCATTATATAATTTGAACAGAACAACAAAAGAACTCAGTGTTGCAGCAGGTACTTTTGATGCACCCTTACAGGTTATCCGTCCACAGAACTATGGCGATATCAAAACCACCATGCAGTTCTTCGTTAATTATTCGAGGGGCTTCAACGGCCACAACATCACGTCAAATATAATTGGCACCCGCGATCTTCGTGAGTTGGAAGGAGCCAATGCGCCGTTTGCTAACCAGGGTTTAGTATTCAATATGTCTTACAATTATAAGAACAGGTATTTTGCCCAGTTAAATGGTGCGTACAACGGTTCAGAAAATTATCCAAAGAATAAGCGGTACGGTTTATTCCCGGCGCTTTCTGTTGGATATACCATTTCAAACGAAGACTTCATGAAGGACATTTCATGGATAAGCAATCTTAAGTTTCGTGGCTCGGTTGGTCTTGTAGGAAGAGAAAGTTTTGGTGGCAGAAGGTTCCTGTACCTGGATGAGTATAGTCTTGGC
>JANPIA010000258.1:0-9446 GCA_031424735.1 Segetibacter sp. | reverse complement strand
ATAAGCGGTGTTTACAAGCAAACATCTTGCTGTAAATTTTTCAAATTCTCATCCTTCATTTAACCTTTTTCAATGCCACATTACCACACCCTGGGAACGGTACCCCACAAGCGCCACACGCAATTTAGAAAACCAAACGGCAATTTGTATTCAGAACAATTATTTTCTACAGAAGGGTTCAGCAACGATTACTCATTATTGTATCACACCCACCCACCAACAAAAATTATTCAAACGGATGAGCCAGTTGATATGATGCCGAAAGTTGCAGAGGAGAAAATGCTGAAGCACCGAAGCTTTGAAGGATTTAACATCAAACCCAAAAAAGACTACTTGGACAGCCGGAAGCCCATTTTAGTAAACAACGATGTACATATTTCGCTAGCTGCCCCAGAGGAAAGTATGGCGGAATATTTTTATAAAAATGCAGACGCCGATGAAATGATTTTTATACATGAAGGCAGTGGCACACTAAAAACTCAATATGGGCAGCTTGAGTTTGCATATGGAGACTATATTGTTATACCACGCGGATCCATCTACCAGATAACCTTTAATGAAACCAGTAACAGGTTGTTTATTGTTGAAAGCTTTACACCGCTCAGGTACCCAAAAAAGTATGTGAGCAAGAATGGACAGTTGTTAGAAAACTCACCTTACTGCGAACGTGATATCCGAACACCGCAAAAGCTGCAAACATTGGACATTGACGGCGATTTTGTGATCAAAACAAAAAAGAAGGGTGTTTTATACGGCTTGCATTATGCCCATCACCCGTTTGATGTGGTGGGTTGGGATGGCTGCTGCTACCCTTTTGCTTTTAGTATTCACGATTTTGAACCCATTACGGGTCGTGTTCACCAGCCACCGCCGGTACACCTTACCTTTGAAGCAAACAATTTTGTTGTCTGCAGCTTTTGTCCACGGTTGTACGATTATCATCCTCTGGCTATACCGGCTCCGTACAATCACAGTAATATTGACAGTGATGAATTGCTGTATTATGTGGATGGCGACTTTATGAGCCGTAAAAATGTTACGAGAGGAATGCTTACCCTTCACCCTGCAGGCATACCGCACGGACCGCACCCTGGGGCTGTTGAGAAAAGCATTGGCAAAAAAGAAACACAGGAACTTGCTGTAATGGTAGATACCTTTCATCCATTGCAGCTAACTAATGATGCGCTTGACATTGAAAACGAAGGTTACGTAATGAGTTGGGCAGAATAATTCAATGCATATCGTTCAACCCGGTTATGCAAGTACAAGGGTGCGACGCAACGAAAGATGCCTAAAGAATTACTGCCGGAAACAAAAAAGAAAAAGAACTGGATAGGAAGAAAAAGGTTTGCAAGTGGATGACGGAATATTTTTTTTAGTTGAAATTCGTTCCGAATAAAAGTGTT
Organism: Segetibacter sp.; assembly: GCA_031424735.1. Lineage (GTDB taxonomy): Bacteria > Bacteroidota > Bacteroidia > Chitinophagales > Chitinophagaceae > Segetibacter. The sequence continues at coordinate 8,040 of JANPIA010000258.1, read as the reverse complement.
TGTATTTTTAAAAAACAAAGTAACTTATCCCATAAAAAATTTAAGCTTATGATCAAATTTAATGAACTAAAATTAGGCGACCTGGTGATTGCCGAATACGACGGACAGAGGTGGGAAGGCGAAGTGGTAATGCTAAATGGCGATGAAAAGCAAGTATGTGTTGCAACTGAGGTACAAGAGTTTTGGTTTGAAAAAGAACAACTTTACCCAATACCCTTAGACGAAGGACAACTGTTTAAGCTGGGTTTTCAAAAACAGGAGAATGAAGACGGCTCCATCAAATATTCGAAGGGCGCTTTCCGGGTGCTCATTCACCAACCAAATCATTTCTCTGATTTTGAGATGTGGTATCGCGAAGACCGCCGGCATATTAACGAGCCGATACCGGTTCATGATTTCCAGAATAAGTATTTACAAATGACGAAAGTGCATTTGTCGGCGGAAGCTTAACCATTCAATTTTTTGTTGAGCCGGTGTAATGCCGGCTTTTTCATTTATACCCTAACAGCATACTAAATTTTGCCGATGGTAATACAACTGCAACATTATTGGGGTAAACTTGCTAAAAAATTATAATTGTTATGAGAAAGATATTTACCAGCCTGATGCTGCTGACGGGTGTTATGGCATTTGGACAATCGTTAAAGCCTTTTGAAGTAAAAGGCTCCTTTAAAAATATTAGCGATGCTGTTGAAAAAGTATTTATCAGTTATAAGGTAAGCGGCTCAACAAAAAACGACAGTACGCTTGTTCAAAATAATACCTACAAGCTTGTCGGAAACATTGCAGAACCGGTAAGGGCAACTTTACGAATTAAATATGCAGCCGCTGCAGATGGCACCCGCAAACAAACCGTGGGCAGACGCGATATTGCCTCTGTTTTCTTAAGTCCATCTCCCATTAAAATAATTTCAGTCGACTCATTCAGCAACATTAAAGTAACAGGCTCCATTGCTCATACGGCTTATTCAAAACTTGCCAAACAACTGCAACCTGTTAATAACAAAATGGCTGAACTTGATAAGCAATGGATTGCTGCCGATAAGGCAAAAGACACGATAGAACGTGCAAAAGTGGAAGCATTGTACGATGGAGTTACTGAAGAAATGAATGTAGCCTATAAAAAATATATCGAAGCCAATCCATCTTCGCCTGTAGCCATTTATGCTGCTTCACAGTTTGCCGGGTACGATATTGACGCTGATAAAGCACAAGCTGTTTTTGACAAACTTTCTCCATCGTTAAAGGACTTACCTTCTGCTACTGAATTAGGAGAACGAATTGAGATTGCACGTAAAACCGGCATTGGCAGGATGGCAATGGATTTTACACAAAATGATACGCTTGGTGTTCCCGTAAAACTTTCCTCCTTACGCGGCAAAGTTTTACTGGTTGATTTTTGGGCAAGCTGGTGCGGACCATGCCGCCGTGAAAATCCCAATGTAGTGAAAGCATTTAATCAATATAAAGACAAAGGTTTTCACATACTGGGAGTTAGCCTCGATCAACCTGGTGCTAAAGAAAAATGGATGAAAGCCATTCATGATGATAACCTGACATGGACACATGTTTCCGACCTAAAGTTCTGGGATAATGAAGCTGCTAAGGATTACGGTATCCGTGGCATACCTTATAATTTATTGCTTGATAAAGAAGGAAAGATCATCGGCAAAAACCTTCGTGGTGAAGGATTGGAAAAGAAATTAAGCGAAGTTTTTAATTAAACGGATTATAATTTATGTAAAGGATGATGCTGATAGTGTCATCCTTTTTTATTACCGGCTCCGGCATAATTCTAACCATGCTATCTTTAGTTTATACAACTGTATTTTATGCATTTCAGAAGTGTGAACCTTTTATTTTTATCGCTTTTAACTCTGGTATTTTCCTTTGCTAATGCACAGCAGTTTGGTGGAAACCCAGCGTCCATAAAATGGAAGCAGATCAAAACCGATACACTTCGCGTCATCTTTCCGGCCGGGTTGGATTCAACAGCAAACAGGGCAGCCTCTGTTATGCACGAATTGCAAAAGAAACATGCGAACTCCATAGGCAGCACACTGCGCAAAGTGAATGTTGTGTTGCAAAACCAAACAACTCTTTCCAATGCCTATGTAACGTTAGCCCCGTACAGGAGCGAGTTTTATTTGATTGCGCCGCAAAACAGTTTTGAATTAGGAACGCTGCCCTGGGCAGATAACCTGGCCTTGCACGAGTACCGCCATGTGCAGCAGTTCAGTAATTTCCGGGTGGGATTATCAAAAGTGTTAAGCTATATTTTGGGCGAGGAAGGACAGGCAATTGGCAATGCCTTTTCTATACCCGACTGGTTTTTTGAAGGTGATGCGGTTTTCAGCGAAACAGCTTTATCAACCAACGGAAGAGGCAGGCTGCCAAACTTTTTCAATCCATATAAGTCGTTGTTGCTGGCAAATAAAAATTACAAATACATGAAACTGCGCAATGGATCGCTGCGCGATTTTGTACCCAACCATTACGATCTTGGCTATTTGCTGGTAGCCTATGGAAGAGAGAAATATGGCAGTGAATTCTGGAAGAAAGTAACGCACGATGCAGCTTCTTTTGCAGAACCTATCTACCCATTACAAAGCGCTGTAAAAAAATATGCAGGCATTTCTTATAAGCAATTTGTGCAGGATGCTTTTTCATTTTACAACAATCAATGGCAGCAACCAATACCTTCATTACAAACGATAACGATACCGGTAAAAAACAATGTTACCTATTACAATTATCCGTACACATCTGCCGAAGGCAACATAATAGTTTTGAAAAAAAGCTATCAAAAAATTCCAACATTGATCAGGATTAATAGAGATGGTAAAGAAGAAAAAATTGCTGTACGGGACATTGCTTACGATGATTACTTTTCGTACAATAATGGCAGGATCGTATATGCCTCGCTGAAGCCTAATGCACGCTGGGGTTTTAAAGAATACAGTAATATTAAATTGGTTGATGAGATTAACGGCAAAGAACAAACCATTACGCATAACACGCGATATTTTTCTCCCGATATTTCGCACGATGGCAACCTGATAGCTGCAGTGAAAATTGGAACGGATCAATCATCGGCTGTAGTAATACTTGACCGCCAGGGTATCCCAAGACAATCATTTACGGAAGCGGGACATGTTTACACTTATCCTAAATTTTCGAAGGACGATAAAGCAATTTTTACTGCTGTGCGCAATAGCAAAGGTTTAATGGCTTTGCAAAAAATATCCATAGCTGATAAGAGTGCAGGGGCTACAACCCTGCTTCCCTTTGGCAACCGCGTAATTGGTTTGCCGGTGGTTCAGGGTGACACTGTTTTTTTTACCAGCTCGTATAAAGGGAGCGATGAGGTTTGGGCCTATATTGAAAGCAACTACACAACTTACCGCATTGCCACCAGCCCTACCGGTTTATACCAGGCAACCTATAATGCAAAAACAAAACAATTGGTCACTTCCATCTTTACTGCTGAAGGAACCATGCTGGTCGCCATTCCACCTTCCCTACAACTTTGGCAACGGGTAAATTTATCAGAAAACGCCACCCCTGACCTTTATGTAGCAGAAGCCCTGAAACAGGAAAGTAATAAAACGCTTCAGGATATTCCTTTTAGAAAATTCGCCATTGGTAACTACAAAAAAACGACCCGCATCTTTAATTTTCATAGCTGGCGTCCGTACTACGACGACCCTGATTATTCATTTTCTCTGTACGGAGAAAACGTGTTGAATACTTTTCGATCGCAGCTTTCCTACACTTATAACAGGAATGAAAAAAGCCACGCCGTTAGCGGACAGGTTGTTTATGGCGGATGGTACGTACAACCACTTGCGGGCATAACACAAAGATGGCAACGGCAGATCAGGTACAATGCCGATACCAGTTTTTTTTATAACGAATTAACCGCGTATGCGGGCTTGCAGCTTCCTTTAAATTTTACCGGTGGAAAGCAATTTCGATCGTTGTTGTTGAGTACGCTTCTAAATACCGAAACCGTTAACTGGCGGGGATTGGGGAAACGCCTACTGGCAGATCAACAGTTTAATTACCTGCAGTCCCGCATAGTGTTTTCATCACAAATTCAAAAGGCAGTTCAACAAATAAATCCGCGGTGGGCGCAAACGGTTTCGTTGCAATACCGCACTATTATTAAAAAATACACCGCCAACCAGTTTTTGGCAAATGGGTCGATATTTCTACCCGCACTTCATTCAAACCACAGCATTGTTTTAAATGTTGCATACCATGCCCGCGATACCATGAACCAGTATGCGTTCAGCAACAGCTTTCCCTTCTCGCGTGGCTATGCGGCAATCGATTTTCCACGCATGTGGAAGATCGGTTTTAACTATCACCTTCCTTTGTTATACCCGGATTTTGGCTTTGGAAATATGGTGTATTTAAAACGTTTAAGGGCAAATGTTTTTTACGACTTTACCAAAACAAAAAGTGTACGAACTGGCATTAAATCCAACTTCCGTTCTGCCGGTGGCGAGGTTTACTTTGATACAAAATGGTGGAACCAGCAGGATGTATCTTTTGGCATTCGGTACAGCCGTTTGCAGGATAATGAATTCCGGGGAAGAACGCAGCCCAATCAATGGGAGTTCATTGTTCCATTGAACCTATTATCGCACTAACTTTTTTTTGACGGGGGAAAATCTACCCGCTAAACAATTCAGAATTCCCGCTGACGGTTTACCCCCATGGGTGCTTGCATGCGCAGATTTGTCCGTTCGATCACCTCCCCTATTCACCAATTTTTAGAGATCGTATTTTCTTTTCTTTTGCAACTGTTCGGGTGTATAGGGGATGTTGGAGTTTTTGCCGGTAATAAAAACCGACGATAAAAATAATACAGCTAACAGCCCAACAGAAAGCGCCAGCTCCGGCAGCGATATCCAATAACTCCACAATGAATAAACAACTCCTTTTTCGGGCATGGAGGGATCATAAATAATGGTAACAGCTTCGCCATGTTTTAATTTGGTTAATGGATGGGAAGCATTTACTATATAGGACGTGTTGCCCACCGCGTAGTATGCTTCCATGGATTTATTTGACCGATTAAACTGAATAAAGCCCCTCGCCTGCTCACTATAAAAATAATCCGGGCTTCGCGAAAACAATACAAAGCATCCGAAGCAAACAATGTAAAGTATGATGATGGTTTTATACACCGAAAATTTTGGTGGCAAAGTAAAGCTGAAACGCAATGCAAACAGCACCATAGAATTGCATTAAGCATTAGCTTTAACTATTGCGGTGCTGAACGGGTAACCGGTATTTGGTAATTGAAGACCCAATAACCTAGTGACTCTAAAAAAAAGGCCCCCGTAGAAACAGGGGCCGCGTCCTTATAATGCACATGAGAGAAAAAAAGTTTATCCACCCTGACCTACCCTGTTCTGTTCTTCCTGGGTGGCATTATTTCTTTTACGTTGTGGAATGTTGTTTTGATTTTTTCCGAAACGGTAGGTAAAGTTTAAACTAACCTGCCTGTTATCGTTTACATTGCGAATCTGCACATCTATGTTATCAAACCTAGTATAACCTCTAAACTTTTGAAGAAAGAACGGATCGCGTACACTGAGGCGAAGTGTTCCTTTATTTTTCATAACCTGCTTGCCAACGCCAACAGAAAACATACCCATGGGTAAAGCAACAATTGTAGCAGCCTCTAACGACTTGTACCTGTAAAATCCACTGAGGTCTCCACTCCATCCTTTATTAAAACGAAACTGGTTGCTAACGTTTATCATAAATGTTGAATAATCAACCGTAATTGGTTTTTGGTTAATGATACCAGTGAAATAATTATTAAACACATTAGCAAAAGCACTCATCGTCCAGTATTTGGTAAGCGGCTTATTGTAGCTAATTGACAGCCCGATGTTTCGCCTGGTGGCAATATTCTTTTTTGTTTGAAAAGTTATCCGCGTAGTATCGTTCTGCTCAAGTATATCGTTGATGATATCGGTAGTGCGTGTATAATTTATGGATGTGTTCAATTGTCCTTTATAATTGTGGCTCACCTCAACATTGTGGCTGAACTGTGGCGTTAAAAAGGGATTGCCCTGCCTATAAGTGTATTGATCGAGGAATTGCTGAAATGGATTCATATCCTGGTAATTAGGCCGCTCAATCCTTCGTCCATACGAAAGACCAAATGTGTTTGCCTTGTTAAGAACATAGCTGAAATAAGCGGTTGGAAAAAGCTGTGAATAATGCCTGGCAAAAGTTTGGCCATTGGTTATTTGTTTGCCTTTTGAATTGGTGTTTTCCATACGTAAACCCAGTTGTACGCCCCATTTTTTAAATTGCTTTCTGGTATTTACATACACCGCATTAATATTCTCCTCGTAAATAAAATAGTTGCTACGTTTATCGTTCTTCCATTGATTACTGGGCTTGTCGTAATAAACATATTGTGCGTTGTTATCGGTTTCTACATAACTGCTTTTTGCACCGGCTTCAAAGCGGGCATCATTTTTCAACGGATGAGTATAGTCGAACTTTGCCGAATAAATATTGATAAGGCTTGGCAAATTTCCGCGCAATAAAAAGGGATCGCCTAAAATATTACCTGCTGGAGAATAAGTGAAGTTATCGGAGTTTTGCTGCCCTTTGCTGTCATAACGAATCAAATCCAAGTCGGCAGTCAGTTCCTTACCTGTGCTGTCAAAAACATGGCGCAGGTTTAAGTTAGCGCTGTAATTTGTCCACGGGTCTCTGCCCACGGTTTTGGCAACGTTTGCTGAGTCGAACCTGCTATTTCCATTATAAATATCAGTGTTGCTGTAAACCGTATTTTGCCGCAGGTTATATATGCCTCCTAACACAAAACCTACCGTAGTATTTTTAGACGCAAAAAAGTCTAATCCAAATTTTAAGCTGTGGGGTTGCCCCGAAAATTTTATAAACGACTTTTGATCGAACACCGCATTTAATTGCTTAGTGGTATTGTCCCGAAAATTTCTGTAAAGGCTAATTTGATTGTATCCTTTAAATAATGAATAACCGTAATTGGCAAATACATTTACCTTACCCTTGCGTGAGTTAATGTTGAAGGCATTGCTTGATTTTGGGTAAGTGCCCTGCGTATATCCCAACGAAATACTCCCATTAAATCCTTTTAAATTATTTCGCTTTGTTTTAATGTTGATGACACCTGAGTTGCCCGAAGCATCGAACCTTGCAGAAGGTTGAGACATGATCTCAATTTGATCCAACTGCCCTGCCTGCATATTTCGCAACAAGTTAGCAAGATCGGCTCCGCTCAGGTACGATGGCTTTCCATCTAATAAAACAATCACGCCTTGCTTTCCTTTCAGGCTTATGTTCCCATCCCTGTCAACACTAATACCCGGCGACCGCTCCAACACATCCAATGCCGATGTACCAATGTTGCTAATGGCAGCATCCACATTGACTACCGTTTTATCAATCTTGTTTTCTATCAAAGGGCGTGTTGCCGTTACCTGCACATTACTTAATTGCTTAGTAGCAGCTTTTAACTGGAGGCTTCCAAGGGTGACCAATGAACTGGTTTCATTAATATCAAAAGGTTGACTGTTGAATTTAGCAAACCCCACGGCCGTTACCGCAACAAGGTATTTGCCGTCGGCGATTTTTTCCATTTCAAACTCACCATTTTTACTGGAGACAGCCGACTTGGCTAATGTATTGTCTTTTACTTTCAACAAACTTATCGTTGCGCCATCCAATGGTTTTCCTCCGTCATCAACAGCTTTACCTGTAACCCTGCCAATTTTATTTTGCGCAGTTGCCTTCGATGAAAACACCGATAGCATCGAAACAATTAATAGGACGACAGATATCCTTTTCATGAGCATTAGTTGGTTATATAAAAACATTTGATTGCAAGTTGTAGAGTAAGTAAATAGAATTTCAGCTAAATAGGATAAGTGGAAATTTTAGTATTTAACTGGAGAAGCCTGCACTTGAATTTCAATGCAGACTTCCATGTTTATGTTGGGTGGCTATAGTTAATTGTTACCA
>JANPIA010000257.1:0-11640 GCA_031424735.1 Segetibacter sp. | reverse complement strand
GATACACAACTATTTTGCAGGATGATATGTTGTGCTCCTGTGCACTGATTGGCTACATTTATATCAACCAATTATAAAAACAATGCAAACAGGTCAGTTCGATTTTGGAATTATTGGGGTGGGAGTAATGGGCAGTAACCTGCTGCTAAATTTAGCCGATCACGGTTTTAAAGTATTGGGGTACGATAAGAACCATGAAAAAACAGCCGCTCTCGAAAATTCGGCCCGACCCAATACCATTGTTAAAGGAGTAAATACCGTTTCGGAAATGATGGAACTGCTGAAGCATCCCCGAAAAATCATGTTGCTGGTACCCGCCGGTAAAATTGTAGATGATGTGATTTACGATCTCCTTCCTTTTGTTGAGCAAGGCGATATACTGGTAGATGGTGGAAACTCGCATTATACAGATACATTAAAGCGGATCAGTTTTCTGCAGGCAAAAGGAGTACATTTTATGGGAGCCGGAATTTCCGGGGGCGAAGAAGGTGCAAGGGTTGGACCGAGCATTATGCCCGGCGGCGATAAGGAAGCCTATGCTCATTTGCAACCCCTGTTTGAATCCGTAGCCGCCAAAGTAAATTATGAACCCTGCGTTGCTTACCTGGGCAAACACGCCGCCGGTCATTATGTAAAAATGGTGCACAACGGAATTGAATATTCCATAATGCAAATGATCAGCGAAGTATATGCTGTTTTAAAGCAACGTGCCAGTCTCTCTAACGATGAATTGAGCGAAGTATTTAAACAATGGAATGAAGGCGAGCTGCAATCTTTCCTAGTTGAAATAACCGCACACATATTTAAAGAAACAGACGACAAAACGGGAAATCGTTTAGTTGATATGATACTGGATAAAGCAGGCGCAAAAGGAACCGGTAAATGGACCTCCCAGGATGCACTGGATATTTCGGTGGCGGTGCCCTGCATAGATGCCGCCGTTGCCATGCGTAACCTTTCAGCAATCAAACAGCAGCGTTTAAAAGCTTCCGCAATTTATAACGGAGTGCAGCACGATAGTTTATTGAGTAAGGAAGAATGGATAGGGCATTTACACGATGCCCTGCTTTTCGGCATCATCACTAGCTATGCGCAGGGGTTGGCAATGCTGCAGGTAGCATCCGTACAATTAGATATGCAAATAGATATTGTAAAAGTGGTAAGTGTTTGGAAAGGCGGCTGCATCATCCGTTCGCGATTACTGAATATGCTGGCAACAGCCTTCCTGCACGAGAATAATTTGGAAAACATTTTATTGAACCACGAGGTGGCTGAAATAGTAAAACGGTGCGAGCCCCATTTACGTATCGTGGTTGCAGATGCAGTGCAGGCGGGAATTGCAACGGCCGGACTGTCTGCCGCTTTACACTATTTTGATGTTTACAGAAACAGTTCTCTACCCGTAAACCTGATACAGGCACAACGCGATTTTTTTGGAGCGCACACTTATGAAAGAACTGATGAGCCTGGCATTTTTCATACCGAATGGAATACGGTGAAGCCGTAAAAATGCTTCAGCTATTGAGCATTTAAAAATGGGCGTTTCTATGAATAAAAACGACCGGTCACATGTTTCATAGTTAATCGCCCCTTAAGCCAAATACAAAAACTATCACCTTACTTGCAAAACATACTTATGAAAAACAGCAAAATTCTTCCACCAACCATTCTCATTATTTTTGGCGGAAGCGGCGATCTTAATCAGCGCAAGCTTACACCCGCGTTATACAATTTGTTTTTAGATGGATTAATGCCGCAGCAATTTGCTATTGTAGGATTGGGCAGAACAAAGTATACCGATCAAACTTTTCGAAAATATTTGCTGGACGGGATCAAAAATTATTCAAGAAGAAAGGACAATGGAACAGTTTGGAAAGACTTCTCAAAAATGATCACGTACCTCGCCGGCGACCTGGATGATGATAAAGTATATAAAAAAATAGATTCGATCATCAAAGCAAAAGAAACAGAATTTGGCGAAGCGCCGGGCATTATATGTTATTTGGCGGTAGCTCCGCAATTAGTGCCGGGTATTGCAAAAAAACTAAAGCAGATAAAAGTTTGCGGTAACCCTGCACGTACCCGCATAGTAGTGGAAAAGCCTTTTGGTCACGACCTTGAAAGCGCCCATGCCCTCAACGGGTTACTTACTTCTATATTTAAAGAAGAGCAAATCTTTCGTATCGATCATTACCTCGGTAAAGAAACGGTGCAGAATATTTTAGTAGTGCGCTTTGCAAACGCTTTGTTCGAGCCCATCTGGAACAGAAATTATATTGAGCACATACAGATAACCGTTGCCGAAACAGTTGGTGTGGAAGGGCGCGGAAATTATTATGAAGGATCCGGCGCATTGCGCGACATGCTGCAAAATCATATACTGCAGCTACTTTGTATGATAGCGATGGAAGCGCCTGTATCGTTTGACGCAAACGAGATCAGGAATAAAAAAGTGGACGTATTGAATGCCATGCGCCGCATTAATAAAGAAGATGTATCGGACATGGCAGTACGCGGACAATACGACGCCGGGTGGATGCAGGCGGACGAAGTAAATGGTTACCGCACCGAGGAGAAAGTTGACCCCGTGAGTAACATTGAAACTTTTGCAGCAGCAAAATTTTTTATTGATAACTGGCGCTGGCAAGGTGTTCCATTTTATGTACGAACGGGTAAGCGGATGCCTGAGAAAACATCCGGCATAACTATACAGTTTCGGCCTGCCCCCAACTACTCTTTTCCGGCAGAAGCAACTCATACCTGGCGACCAAACCGGCTGATGATCAGCATACAGCCGGAGATGGATATAAGGCTGCGTTTTCAATCCAAACAACCGGGTACTGAAATGGTACTTCACCCGGTGGACATGGTTTTTAATTATAAAGAAGAGTATGGCAATAAAGAGCCCGAAGCGTATGAAACATTGCTGCGCGATGTAATGGAAGGCGATGCTACTTTGTTTATGCGTGCCGACCAGGTGGAAGCTGCATGGCGGGTGATCATGCCAATTATTGAAGCCTGGGAAACCCGTGAGCCGGTTGATTTTCCAAACTATGCCCCTGGCTCATGGGGACCGGAAGATGCAGAAGCACTGATTGCACGCGATGGCCACAACTGGGTGAATATTGCCGGCAAAGACTATAAACGGAAAGTAAAGTAAGGCAAATGCAAACCCATATATTTTCAACTGTAACAGCATTGAACAACGCCCTTGCAAAATGGATAGCTGATTATATTGATGAGACGCTCGCAAAAAAGGAGGTGTTTACTTTTTGCTTGTCGGGCGGCAATACACCAAAAGCTTTGTACGAATTATTAGCAGCCGATTATTATACGACGATTGATTGGAAACGAATTCATTTTTTTTGGGGCGATGAACGATATGTGCCGTTTGATGATGACCGCAACAATGCGGCTATGGCAACAAAGTCGCTACTTGAAAATGTGTATGTGCCGAACGACAACATTCATATGATGAGAACAGATCTGGAAATAGACCGTTCTGTACGTGAATACAATCAAGTGCTTCATACTTTCTTTGATGGTGCCTCCACAACTTTTGACATGGTATTGTTAGGTATGGGTACCGATGGGCATACACTGTCGTTATTTCCAGGAGAGTACGACCTTGAAAATCTGCAACCGTGGGCAATTGCTGTAGAAAAGGATAGTTTCAAACGGATCACCCTTACTCCTGAATTTGCAAACCGTGCTTCGGCAATTGTGTTTTTAATTGCCGGTGCCGATAAGGCTGAAACATTACAACATGTAATAAACGGCCCCTACCTGCCGGAAACATATCCATCACAGCTTATAAAACCACTTAACAATAACCTGCACTTTTTTATTGATGAGGCGGCGGCGGATTACATAGAAACCGGAGAAGATGTACCAGGAAAATAGTTTCAAAAAAAATGGTGCCCGCTAATTGTACCCAAAGTTTTTTACAATGTCCGGCACTTCATCCAGCGTTATAATCAACTTGTGCTGATAAACGGTTTTTAAATATTCTTTGTCAATGTTTTGAAGGTGGCTTGTATGCCATTCCATCCACCATAACCACATGGTTTTTTCCTGCAAACATTTGTCGGGGTTAGGTGGTGTGCCGCATTCGTGATATACTACCGGCATCTTTTCACCCACTATGGCTTTCACATTACGATACATTTCCGTTTTAGGATCGTCGCCAACGTGGTAAGTATCTGCACCGGCAATGTCAACATATTTTTTACCCGGGTACCATTCTGCCTCGGGGTTACCGGAAAAACAAAGCACCCAAATAAGATTGTTCAGTTTTCTTTCGTTCACAAAGTAATTGTACATCGTACTCCAAAGACGTTTAAATATTTCCGGCCCCTGCTTTCCATACCAAAACCAATTTCCATTTATTTCATGAAAAGGTCGCCAAAGTACGGGCACACCTGCATCCCTTATCCTCTCAAGATGGTTGGCTTTCTTATTCAATTCATCCTAAAACGCAGTGTGTTCCGGCGTGCCTTCTTCAAAGCATTTATTAATGTCTATCTGGTTTTTGCTATTGTTGTAACCATTGCCCGTGCCCGGCGCACCCCAGTGCCACATAATAGTAGGAATACCGCCAGCCTTCCACCATTCTATTGCCTTTGATGCTTCAGCTTCGTTTTCCTTTTCATTTATAAAATCCAATCCCAATATGGCGGGCTTCTTTCCGGTTATTCCGGTAATGTATTTTATTTCATCGATCCCCCAGTTTGAATCCATCTGCCCGGAAAGTATTTCCTTTCCTTTTATTGAACTTAAATACCTGAACAATGCCCTCGCTTCTGGCGATGGAACAGGGGTTGACAATGTATCATTCATTTGTGCTGGCAGCGCCAACGAAAAAGTTAACAGGAAGCCGAGTAAGGCAATAATTTTCATAGCCGCGCAAAAGAATTTTGACATTAAAATAGTGTTTTCTTTTATTAGCCTGCAATAAAAAAACGCTCCTGGGTCGCCAAAGTATAAAGCTCCTATTACCCACTGCCAAAGGCAATACCTCTTTTAAAATTTCTATACAAAACCAACTACGTTTTTAAAAAGATTTTTTATACATTTACCTAAATAAAAATTTAGACAGGTCTAAATTTTTATTTAATACTCCTGAAAATGAAAAGACAACTTCTACTTTTACTTTCTATTATAGCATTTGTATCGTTTTATGTTGCGTGCTCTAAAATACTGCCCAGGCTTCCGAACGATGATGAGATTTTAGACGGCCCCATTGAAGGACTTTCATCGGAACAAAACCGTATGTTTTTGCGGGGCGATGCAGCTTTTAATGATGATATTTTTAACCAGGCAAACGGCTTAGGGCCATTATTTGTAAATAATTCGTGCGGTAGTTGCCATGCAGGTGATGGCAAAGGGCATCCGTTTTCTACCTTAACCAGGTTTGGACAAAGTGATACTACAGGCAATACTTTTTTGCACGCCGGAGGTCCCCAACTACAACATCGGTCTATCATCGGGTTCCTGGCTGAACAAATTCCGACGGGCGCTACGTTTTCCAACTTTACACCGCCGGCAAATACGGGACTCGGATTTTTTGAAGCCGTGTCAGATGCTACGCTGCTTTCTTTGGCTGATGAAAACGATGCAAACGGCGATGGCATTTCCGGGCGACCTAACTGGATAACTGTTCCGCAATACTCACTCATTCGCCCTGGCTCTATTGTTAGAAGTGGAAAATACATAGGGCGTTTTGGCAAGAAGTCGGCTGTGTACGACCTGCTGCAACAAACCGTGAATGCCTACAACCAGGATATGGGTATCAACTCAACCTATGAACATTTTAGCACGTACAACGGGCAGGATGCCGACCCCGAGGTTACCAATCAAACGGTGCAGGATGTGGTGTTTTACCTGCAAACATTAAGGGCACCCGTTCAACGTAACCAGGGTGATGCAGAAGTAAAAGCAGGCAGGCAGTTGTTCATCAACACGGGCTGCGCCAAATGCCATACACCCGAGTTGACAACCGGCAATTTTACCATTGCAGCACTTTCCAACAAAACTTTTTTTCCGTTTACCGATATGCTTTTGCACGATATGGGACCGGCTTTGAATGATGGCTACACCGAAGGCACCGCACTTACTGGGGAATGGCGCACACCTGCATTATGGGGGCTGGGGCTATCGCAAAACTCGCAGGGCGGACAAGTTTTTTTGATGCACGATGGAAGGGCTAGAAGTATTGAACAGGCAATTGATTTACATGGCGGCGAAGCACAGCAAAGCAAACAAATCTTTACCCGGCTGAATGCATATGAAAAAACACAATTGCTGAAGTTTTTGAAATCGTTGTAGCAGATAGCGACGCCGCATAGAAGGCACAAAATGCCAGGGTGTAAATATGGCGACCTCTGTGTTTCGCCAGTGCCGTTGTGGCGCTGTGGTTCAAAAAATGTTGAAATACGCAAAGCAGTACAAGAGGGCGATGCAACGATGATGAACAAATATTGGAAGCATGGCTAAAAAATTTTTCAAATAATATGAAGAGAAGAGATTTTATAAAAGACAGTTGTGCCGCATGCTTATCGGTGGCTGTTCCATTAGCTGTTAGCAGTTGTGCTGCTTTAACAAACACTACCGGCAAAATTGTAAACGATGGAGTTACGCTCAATACAACCGATTTCCTTATAAAAGGAAAAGGAGGCAAAGCCTACAGGTCGTTTATTATTGTGCGTAACGATGCATTGCAGTATCCTATTTGCATCTATCGTATTAATGAAAAAGAATACTCCGCACTATGGATGAAGTGCGCTCACCAGGGCGCGGAGTTACAGGCTTCCGGCGACTATTTACAATGCCCTGCCCATGGCAGCGAATTCAACAACAAAGGGCAGGTTACTAATGGTCCCGCAGGTACCAACCTTCGAACGTTCCCGGTTATGGTAAACAATAACGAAATTTTTATCGATCTAAGAAAGCAATCATGAAACACATAATCTTACTTGCAGGGCTTTGCTTCTTATTCATTTTTACATCGGCTCAAATTGACCCGGAATTACTGAGAAGAAATTACAATGATACCGGCAGCCTGAAGTTGAATATGGATGCAGTCTACGATCGTCCGTTTGTACAACCCGGAAAATTACCGGTATCGCTGGGCGGATATGTTGAAGGCAACTACCAATACGTGGGTGCCAATGGCGTTACTGAGGGGCACCAGTTCCAGTTCAGGAGGTTAACGCTTTTTGTTTCGTCAACCATTAATAAACGTTTAAAGTTTTTGACGGAAATAGAGTTTGAGGATGGTGCAAAAGAGATCAATATAGAATTTGCTTCGGTTGACCTGGAGATTGCTCCACTGCTAAACTTCAGGGGTGGAATTATCATGAACCCAATTGGCGCTTTCAATCAAAATCACGATGGACCTAAATGGGAGTTTGTTGACAGACCGATAGCCGCTACGCAATTATTACCCGCCACCTTCAGCAATGTTGGCTTTGGTTTATATGGCAAGAAGTATACAAACGATTGGGTGTATGCGTACGAAGCGTACCTGAGCAATGGCTTTGATGAGAGCATTATAGACAACCAGGAAAACAAAACTTTTTTACCCGCCACTAAAACCAACCCCAACCGTTTTGAAGAAAGCTTTAACGGAACTATGTTGTTTACCGGAAAGGTGGCTCTGCGTAACCGTAACGTTGGCGAGTTGGGTTTATCGTACATGAGCGGCGCATATAATAAATTTGAGCAGGATGGTTTGGTGTTGGATAAAAAGCGAAAAGTAAATGTGTATGCGGTAGATTTTAATACCACCATTCCTCGGCTTAAAACATTTATTAATGCGGAGTATGCAGTAATAAGAGTTGACATTCCTTCCACCTATACCGAGCAGTTTGGCAGGCGGCAACACGGCGGTTTTATTGATGTTGTACAGCCCGTGTATCGAAAGCCTTTACTGGGTTTTGATAAATCAGTTATCAACGTGGCATTACGGTTTGAGCATGTAGACTGGAACAAAGGAAAGTTCAAATCTACCGGCGGAGAAATTACAGACGACATACTTTCCATAGCACCTGCCATCAGCTGGCGGCCAACATCGCAAACCGTTTTCCGGTTCAATTACAGGTATAGTTTTCAAAAAGATTTGTTGGGCAACCCACCATCCAGAGTGGGCGCAGTGCAGTTTGGGCTGTCAACCTATTTTTAGTTTTATTATCAACCGGGCTTTCACATTTCTGTTAAGAAATTGGGTTCAGCAACGAAGTATTTATGTTTACAGAACAAGCGCCAATTTCAAGGTGGAGGAGGAAGCACCTACGGCGCTTTTATAGCACTTGGCATTTTGTTGTCTACAAACGGGTTGTTCCGATGGAGCTTAAAATGATTATAAATCACCTGGGAGAAATCTCATCATTAAAGTTCATGAACCAATTGCGACCGATGTTTTATTTCCACGGGCACGGTATCATACCCGATGCTTTTGTTACACCACGTAAGATCATTGAAAATTCCCATGCATTGGTGCGGAAAGTCTGGCTGCTTGAAGGTGAACTAATGTTATAGGTTGCCCCAAACTGGAGGTCTTTATAAGTGAAGCCAAAATAAGGTACCACTGCCGTTTTCGCCCAGAGCCATACGCCGCCATTTACAATTACCTTATCCTCACCGGGAACAATGTACCCGAGAGAACCACCAACAGAAAGATACTCGGCTTTTGATTGAAACTGGTAGATAGCATTCGTGTTTAATACCAGTCTTTCGTTCAGGTATTTTTCGTAGTTAGCATGCACCACGTTTCTGATTGCTAAGGTTTGCTTGGCATCTTCCAAAAAAGTTTGCTTTGGCTTATTTACATGAAATGCAGCAATACCAATATCGAAGTTGCTGTTCTCTTTTTGAATGCAGTAGGTAATACCGGCATTGGCTGAATAAAAAGCTTTCATGTTAGAAAGCGCGGTTTCTCCCGTAGGTAAGTTGGTATTAAAACCAGAGCCTGTAAACTGCTCTTCAAAATCGAGCTTATCATATTCAATTGCTCTTTTACCATAGGTGGTGCCAAAACCAGCAGTTACTTTATGGCGTGCAACATCGTTGTTAGCAACTGTAATACTATATGCTGTGTTAATTGAAGCATAAGTGCTTTTTACGGTGCCTCCCATTGCCCGGTCGTACATTAACATACCACCAATGGCAAAGGTGTTATCGTTTTCAGGAACATTTAAAACCTTGCGTTGGAAAACTTTGGTATCGAACGATATAGTTCCGGTGGTGTAGGGACTTGCCTGGCCCATCCACTGGTTACGAAGGTTTGAGATCAAACGCCAATCGCCATTAACGTTGCCGGTTAAAGCAGGGTTTACATTTAATGGCGATGAAAAAAACTGAGAAAAGCTGGGGTCCTGCGCGTGCACTACTGTTGCCAGTAAGCAGGCGGAACAAAGAAGGGGTACGTAAAATTTATTCATCATTTCAATTTTATCTCAATAGAACGGAATTTCCACTTGTTTTAATATATCTGCCATCATCTCCAAGGGCTTCTACTGTCCAGGTGTACACATCTGCTACCTGCGGCGCTCCTTTAAATACACCATCCCAGCCCTCGCCAATTTTACTGGTTTCAAACACCACTTGTCCCCAACGATTGAATATCCTGAAATACTTCAACTCTTTTATTCGCACGGTCAATGGGTAAAGTTTATCGTTGTGTCCGTCCCTGTTAGGCGACCATGCTTTGGGTACAAACAGGCTGGAAACAATATTGCTTACAGGCGCTACTGCTGCTACTTTAACCAGCAATGTATCCACCGTTTTGCAACCACCCTCAGAGGTGATTTCAATGGTATATTCTGTTTGCCTGTGATATTTAAATATTGGGTTTAGAATGTTGGAGAAACTCAATCCAATAGCAGGTGTCCAACTATAAGTGTAGTTGCTGCCGAGGTTTCTTGCCTGCAGTTGTACCGGCACATTCGGGTAGGCGGTTACCGTATTATAGCGTACCGGGTCTAATTCTTTCGTAACAATCACTTTTACTTCTACCGGCTGAACTGCATAACAAATTCCGCCCCCTGCAGGTTTAATGTAGTAGGTACCCGACACAGAAACTGCCGGAGGATTTACCAACGGAATGGTTGTTCCTGCATCCATCCAGTATGTGTAGGTTAGTGAAGGGTCGTTCCCCATAGTTATGAGCGAAGACGTGAGGTCTACTGTTGCAGGTGCGCATACTGCCGCGGGATTATTTAACCGAACACTTAAGCCTTGGTTGATGATCACCTTCACGGGCAGAATTACAAAACATCCGGACGGAGAGGTGGCTTTAATATAGTATGTGCCACTAACAGCAACAGCTTTGGGATTCAACAGCGAATTGGTTGCCGCCTGGTCTTTCCAATAGGTATAAGTGAGTCCTGCATCGGAACCTGATGTGATTGGCTGCGCAGTAAGATCTACCGTTTCAGGAGAACAAGCTGGAACCGGATCTGTTACATTCAGTACAGGCGTATTTGCAGATTGCAAAATGTTGAAGCCAACCTGAACTATACATCCAGAAGCATCCTTAACGGATACATTATAACTACCTGCAGAAAGATTACCAAAGAAATTGCCGGTACCAAATGCTCCGCCGTTGATGCTATAAATATATGGGGCTGTACCATTAGATGTTGTAACGGTTGCTGTCCCGACAGGCTGAGCACACGAGATGTTTTGCGGACTTACAGATGCGCTTAAGGTTGATGCCAATTGTTTAACAGTAGCTGTAGATTCAGATGAACATCCACCTGCATCTTTCACGGTGATCTTGTAAGTACCTGCGCTTAGGTTATTAAATGTGTTGCTGCTTACAAAGGCGGCACCATCCAAACTATAAGTATAAGGCGCGGTACCGTTAGCACCGGTTGCAGTAATAGTGCCGTTGGTTTGTCCGCAGGCGATATCGTTTGCTGTTGCAGTTACACTTACGGTTGATGCAAGTTGTTTGATCGTTACAGTTGTTTCAGCAGAACATCCACCGGCATCTTTAACGGCAATCTTATAAGTACCCGCACTAAGATTATTAAATGTATTGTTGCTTACAAAGGCTGCTCCATCTAAGCTATAAGTATAAGGTGCTGTTCCGTTTGCGCCGGTTGCTGTGATCGTTCCGTTTGTTTGTCCGCAGGCGATGTCGTTTGCTGCTGCCGTTACACTTACGGTTGATGCAAGTTGTTTGATAGTAACCGCAGTTTCGGCTGAACATCCACCGGCATCTTTAACAGTTACTTTATAAGTTCCTGCACTAAGATTATTGAAGGTGTTACTGACAATGAAAGCTGCTCCATCTAAGCTATAAGTATAGGGCGCGGTTCCGTTTGCACCGGCTGCAGTTATGGTTCCGTTGGTTTGTCCGCAGGCGATATCATTGGCTGTTGCAGTTATTGAAACAGAGGATGCAAGTTGTTTGATCGTTACCGATGTTTCAGCAGAACATCCACCGGCATCTTTTACCATCACTTTATAGGTACCAGCAACCAGGTTATTAAAAGTGTTGCTGCTTACGAAAGCGGCTCCATCTAAACTATAAGTATAAGGTGCTGTTCCGTTTGCACCAGTTGCTGTGATCGTTCCGTTTGTTTGACCGCAGGCGATATCGTTTGCTGTTGCAGTTACACTTACGGTTGATGC
>JANPIA010000256.1:0-2989 GCA_031424735.1 Segetibacter sp. | reverse complement strand
TTACGTTATGTGTTGTACCTCTTTTTAACCAGCCTCACTGATATTACTATGGTACTGCATAAGCCGGCCGGTTACTTTATGGCACCAGAGGGAGAGGAGCGAACAGGAGATGTATCGAACGTACTGTTTTGCAATGGCTGGATAGCTGACGATGATGGGAAGGTTTTTATTTATTATGCATCTTCTGATACCCGCCTGCACGTGGCAACTTCAACTATTGAAAGGCTGCTTGATTATGTCATCAACACACCCGAAGATGGTTTGAGTTCGGAGAAAACCGTTGAGACCATCAATAACCTGATAGACCAAAACAAGGCGCTAAATTTTAGCAACAGGTACAAAGCAGAACTTTCTCAAAATAATTAAGCGGCAGGTTAAGTACATGAACGATTTGCAACAATACTATAACGAACTTGACCGGGAATGCCTGGCTATTTTAGAGTGGTGGATGGAGAATTCCATTGATCAAAGCAATGGCGGTTTTCATGGAAAAATTGATAACAATAATGTAGTGATAGAAGGTTCGCCAAAGGGCTCAGTGTTGAACAGTCGCATACTATGGACCTTCTCTGCTGCGTATAATCACTATAAAAATCCGGTTTATTTACAAACAGCAACCCGTGCCTTCAGGTATATCAGCAAACATTTTATAGATGCTGAATTTGATGGTGTGTATTGGAGCGTGGATGCATTTGGCAAACCACTTGATACAAAAAAGCAAGTGTATGCACTGTCCTTTACTTTATATAGCATGTCGGAATATTACAATGCTAGCGGGGAGGAGAAAGCTTTGCAAACGGCCATCACTTTATACAACGTAATAGAAGAGCATAGTCGTGATAAGACAAGAGGAGGTTACCTCGAAGCCTTTGGCAGGGAGTGGAATGATCTGCCGGACTTGCGGCTGAGTAAAAAGGATTTCAACGAAAAGAAAACCATGAATACGCACCTGCATGTATTGGAAGCGTATGCAAACCTGTACAAACTGTGGCCCAATGCTAAATTAAAAGAGGATATAACTGAGCTCCTTCAATTATTTAAGATGCATTTTATTGATGCAGAAACCGGGCATTTGGTCTTGTTTTTTAATGAAGACTGGCAAGCCAAACATAATCTGGTAAGCTATGGGCATGATATAGAAGCTGCGTGGTTGTTACAGGAAGCAGCAGAAATTATAGATGCAGGAGATTTGGTTCAGCAGGTAAAACATCTTTCTGAAAAGCTTGCTATAGCTGCTGCACGAGGACTGGATAATGACGGCGGTTTGTGGTACGAAAAGGACATCGATTCTAATCACTTGGTAAAAGAAAAACATTGGTGGCCGCAGGCCGAAGCAATGGTAGGTTTCTATAATATTTGGGTCAATACAGGTAAGCAATCATACCTGCAGCAATCAATGGATAGCTGGGCATTTACCCGGAAGCACATTCTGGATAAACAAAATGGCGAATGGTTTTGGGGCATACAGGAAGACGACAGTATCATGCCGGGAGAAGACAAAGCCGGGTTTTGGAAATGCCCATACCACAATGGCAGGGCATGTCTCGAATTAATGAAAAGAATACAACCAAACATCAATGCAGCGTCCTGATTTGGGCTTAACAATAATCTTATCAATTTTATAAATCTCGTATTATGATCAATATATTTTACCGTGGATTGGTTTTGTTATTATGTGTTGCATGCAGTTCTATTACTTGGGCACAAGCTCCTGTGATAAACTCTGCAACACCTAACGCAACTACTATACCTGCCTATGAAAAATTTGAGCTGAGCATTAACCTGACAGCGACTTATATCAATGCTTACGACTACGACGATATTGCTGTAAAGTGTACCATCACCAAACCCGGCGGTGCGCAGGATGTAGTTGATGGCTTTTTTATGCAGGACTATACAATCGGGCAAAATGGTTTTGCTTCAGCCACAGGCACCAGTGGTTTTAAAGTTCGTTATGCGCCTGCAACGCCAGGCACCTACAGTTATGTAGTATCGTGCACCAATTTGCTAGGTATCGCAACCCTCCCTGCTCAAAACTTTGAATGTGTACCTTCTGCTTTACCTGGTTTTATAAGAAAGAATACCAGCAATTATTTAAGGTTTGATAATGGTAAACAATATATTCCCATTGGAGAAAACATGGGTTGGCAAACCAACAATGTTGTAAACAACTATACTGATTGGATAAGCAAGCTATCAACAAACGGTGGCAATTTTATAAGGGTTTGGATGAGTAGCTGGGCCTTTGCATTGGAGTGGAAGAACGGTAGCAATGGATTTGAAGGTTTAAAAAAGTACAAGCAATCCAATGCTTATTATTTGGACTGGTTGCTTGATTATTGCAAAGACAAGGACGTATACATGATGCTTGCCTTAAACAATCACGGGCAGGTATCTACCAATGTAAACCCGGAGTGGAGCAACAATCCCTACAATGCAGTTAACGCTGGTCCTGCTGTAAATACATGGGATTTCTTTACATCCGAAACAGCTAAAAACCTTCATAAAAACAGGTTGCGTTACATTGTAGCAAGATATGGTTATTCAAGACACATACAAAGCTGGGAACTATTTAACGAACTTCATTGGACTGACCAGTTTGAAAGTCGCAAAAGCGACCTTACCGCATGGGACAACGAAATGTCAACCTACCTAAAGGATAAAGACGTGAACAAACATTTGGTAACTACCAGCTATGGGGGTACTGAAACCATTACCAATACCTGGAGCCTGCCCAATATTGATTTTACACAGACACACTTTTATGTAAACTCGCCCAACATTGAATCGGTGCTGGCACCTGCCAACCAAACATTTCTTTCACAATATGCAAAGCCAACTTTAAATGGCGAGTTTGGTCTTGGTCCATCGGGAGCAACATTAAGTGCTGATGATCCAAACGGAGTACATATACACAACGCTATTTGGGGAAGTATGTTTAGCGGTGGATTTGGTAGCGGAATGACCTGGTGGTGGGATGATTATGTTG
>JANPIA010000255.1:0-1586 GCA_031424735.1 Segetibacter sp. | reverse complement strand
AAAAGTTTGGAGAAATAGAAGACGGAATCGAAACCAGTTTGGTCTGCTACTTCATTTATGTTTAGAGCAGTTGTCATGAGTAAGTCTTTAGCCCTGTTCAACCGTAAATTAAGGTGATACTGGTTTGGGGATTCGCCTGTTATTTTTTTAAAGGCTTTCCTGAAAGAAGAATATCCCATGGGCAGTTGCCTTGCCAGTAACTCCATGTCAACGGGCTCTTCCAGTGAATCTTGTAATAGAAATTTTGCTTTTGATATTAATTGCCCAAGCGGATCGTCACTAAATTCCCGGCATTGCGACACTGCATTTACCAACCCAAGAATTTGTAAAGTTGTTCCGGCAATAATTTGTGGATATGCAGTAGACGATGACCGGATGGCTTCAATCAAATTTTTGAATAACACCAAAAGGTCTTTGTTCAATCCCACATTAATGAAGGGAGAATTCGGATCAAAGAAACCGCTCGTCATCATTTTTTGCGGGTAATAGCCATTAAAACCTACCCAGTATTCTTCCCACCCGGATTTCAGGTTGGGTTTATAGCGATGCCATACGCCGGGATAGAGAAAAAAACAGGTGCCTTCTGTTATAGTCGCTGGTTCAGTTAACGCAGATTCAAATACACCTTCACCTTTCGAAATAAAGATCATATAGTAGCCGTTGAGTATGCGGCCTTTGTTCCAGGTGAGCGTGTGATTTTGTGGATGTTCTCCCGTACCCGGGTATTCCTGATTGGGATCAATTTTAGAGTAGCCGACGGTGGTAACGTATAAACCCCATCTTTCTTCAGTTGCACCGATATTCAAGTATTTAAAGTAATTATTCATATGGTTATTGGAGCTGCGGTCGTTATTAAATCTTACTCCAAAAATATCAAAAAGTACAAAAAAAAGGTCTTATTCTTTTGTCGCCATAACCAGGCAACCTTTAGATTTGGTTTTTAACTTATTGTTTGTTTCTGATGATTGCTTTCTGCTAACACTTTAATTTCTTAGAAATAATATTAGCTGCCATGTGTATAAAATTCCGGCGGGGTAGGTTGTGCTACATCCCCTTTTCTATCTTTATTTTCCTGGTACTACTTACCACATCCGCGTTTTCGCAGCAAATAAAAATTAGCGGCAAGGTAACCTCGGTTGCTGACGCTACACCCATTGCAGGGGTAACCGTACAAGTAAAAAATACAACAGTAAGCACCGCCACTGATGCTGGTGGCAACTATTTAATTAATGCAAACAGGGGCAGCATTCTCATTTTTTCTTTTGTTGGTTACGAAAGTTTTCAAGCTGCAATTGCAGGAAGCCAAGTCATAAATGTTTCACTCAAATCGGGCTCCAAAACACTAGATGAAGTGATCGTTACGGGACTTACTTCACAAAAAAGATCGGAGGTAACCGCAGCTATCAGCACCATTACCGGAGAAGAAATTTTAAAATCCCCTGTATCTAATATTACAAATGCACTGGCGGGCCGTGTGCCCGGTGTAATTGCTGTGCAAAGCAGTGGCAGACCGGGGATGAACCAGGCTGACCTGTACATAAGGGGCCAAGTGAGTGCAGATGCCAAAGCATTGATTGTTGTTGATG
>JANPIA010000254.1:0-1619 GCA_031424735.1 Segetibacter sp. | reverse complement strand
GCTTTATTTAAATACAATGATACCTGGATGTTGATTACAGAAGCTGCAGTGGGAAGAACTTATTGCGGCACTGCATTGCAACAAAACTCGCCAAACAATGAATACAAAATAAATTTCCCGCAATTACCTGAAGTATTTACAAATGGCACGCCTACTTTTAATCCCGAGTCAACGCTTCCATGGAAAATGCCGTGGAGAATAATTGTTGTCGGTGATTTGAAAACGATCACTGAATCAACATTGGGTACCGACCTGGCATTCCCTGCTAAAAAAATGGATGCATCTTTTATCAAGCCTGGCAAATCGTCGTGGAGTTGGGTTTTGAAAAAGGATGATTCGACAGTAAACCGTGTTCAAAAAAGGTACATCGACTTTGCTGCAGATATGAAATGGCAGTACTGCCTTTTTGATGCCGAGTGGGATAGGCGAATCGGGTATGATTCGGTGAAGATGCTTGCCGACTATGCAAAACAAAAAAATGTTGGTGTGTTGCTTTGGTACAACTCTGCCGGAAGCTGGAATACAGTAAAGATGACGCCTAAAGACAAGCTTTTAACGCATGAAGACCGCATGAAAGAATTTGGAAGGTTAAGGGCAATGGGCATTAAAGGAGTTAAGATAGATTTTTTTGCAGGCGACGGCCAATCAATGATTAACTATTACCAGGACATCCTCGAGGATGCTGCAGCTAATCAATTGCTCGTAAACTTTCATGGTGCAACTTTGCCAAGAGGCTTGCACAGAACTTATCCTAACCTAATGACCGTTGAAGCTGTTCAGGGTTATGAAATGATCACATTTAATCAAAACGACGCAAACAGGTTTCCTGCGCATGCCGTAATGGTTTCAATGGTTCGTAATGCTTTTGATCCAATGGACTTTACACCGATGAATCTTTACAAGATTCCACGAATTAAACGTGTAACCACTTCCGCTTTTGAACTGGCAACTTCAGTTTTGTTCATATCAGGTATTCAGCATTATGCCGAAAGCCCCGATGGTATGGCGCATGTGCCGGAATTTGTAAAAAACTTTTTAAAAGATTTACCGAATAGTTGGGATGATGTAAAGTTTATTGATGGTTATCCCGGTAAGTTATATGTGGTAGCCAGAAAGAGTGGCAACAAATGGTATGTTGCCGGCATCAATGGCGAGAATTCGGAAAAGCAATTGACGCTCGACTTATCATTTTTAAAGAATAAGATCGGTGAAGTAATCGGTTCAGAAAGCGACAGTAAAGATGAACCATCTTTCAATTCAAAAAAACTAATCATACCAGCGACCGGAAAAATTAGTATCACTCTGAGAGGAAACGATGGTTTTGTTGCCGTGTTTTGATATGCGGCATTAAGAAATAATTCAAACTCTATAACCTATTTGTATTAATGAAATATTGTAAGTACCACATATTCGTTTTTGGGTTTATTATACTTTTTGCTCATCAGGCCTTTAGTCAAAACCCAATCATCAGGAATCAATTTTCAGCAGACCCTTCGGCAAGAGTGTTTGGAGATACAGTGTACCTTTTTCCTTCGCATGATATACTAGCTACTGAAGGCAAGGGGCGAGTGGGCTGGTTTTGCATGGAAGATTATCATGTATTTTCCTCCTCAAACCTA
>JANPIA010000253.1:0-1664 GCA_031424735.1 Segetibacter sp. | reverse complement strand
TTCTTCGCCTGTATATTAACGACATGAATACCGAAGAAGCAATGAACGACTTATTACGCCGTATGCGTGGTACCAAAGACAACGTGGAATTTTTGGCCAGTATGAACGGATAAACGATTGCCGAATTTTATAGTAAATAGCTGCCTGTCAGGTGGCTATTTTTTTTGGTACCAGCAGTTGTTCAACCGGCAAAATTGTTGCCCGTCCGATATCAGGGCTGTTGCATTCTAAAAGTATAATTTAGCATCAAAATTATATAATGGAAACCTCAAAAAGCATTCTTGATTTTTTTGGCAAAATACCCGATCCACGCAGAGGAGCGGGGCAGCGTCATGAGCAAACATTTATTTTATTAATAACGCTGATGGGTACGATGAGTAAATGTTACGGATATCGTGCTATTGGTGATTTCATTAAACGTAACAGAGTTGCTTTAATAGAGCACTTCAAACCTAAAAAAAATAGGTTGCCAAGTTTTTTTACTGTCAGGCGGGTTCTGCAAGGCATTGATTTTTCTTTGCTAAGTAAACAGTTTCATCAATGGGCTCTTCAATATGTGTGCATTTCAGAACAGGAGTGGGTCAGCATTGATGGAAAGCGTATAGGCGGAACAACTACGAACAGCAAAAACAGCAATCAACACTTTATTAACCTTGTCAGTTTGTATTGTTCAAAACAAAAGTTAGTAATAGGCAATGCGCAGGTTAGTAATTCTAAAGAGAGTGAAATACCTGTTGTAAAACAACTGATAGAAGCGCTGGATATAAAGGGCGTAACCTTTACACTTGATGCACTGCATTGCCAAAAAAAACTGTAGAAGTAATTATAAACAGCAGCAATGATTATGTGATAGGTGTAAAAGGAAACCAAAAGAAACTGCATGATCAAATCCAACACATTACCGGCAATAAAGATCAAATCAGCAGTAGTTATATTGAAATGGAAATAAACCGTGGACGCACAGAATTAAGGCACGTATCGGTCAGTGATTGCATAGAAAAGATCAATGAAGAATGGATCGGTTTGAAACAAGTTGTAAGTGTACATCGTATTGTAAATGACAAGGGCAGAACAAGAGAAGAGATGGCTTATTTTATAAGCAGCAAACAATCAAATGCATTTTTCTATTCAGAAGGAATAAGATTGCATTGGGAAATAGAAAACAGTCTTCATTATGTAAAAGATGTAACCTTCGAAGAAGATGCTTCAAAAATACGTACAAGCAATGCTCCTCAAAATATATCAACTATTAAAAACATTGCTATAAACATTTTTAGGAAGAATGAATATAAGAATATGGCGCAGGCTGTGAGATTAGTTGCTAATGATATTTGCTTAATCAAAAATCTGATCACGTAGAATGCAACAGCCCTGCGTCCGATATAGGAATTTACCACCAGATTACACCAAAGCATTTAGAAAGGAATTGTAATGAATTTTCGTATCGTTACAGCAGATGGAAGATTAAGGACTGTAATAGATTTACAGTAATGTTAAGTAACATGGAGTGTAGGTTAGATACGTTACGCTAACAGTTAAAAAATGTCAAATCAGAAGCCGCACAGGTGCATCCGTACCCAAACAAGATACACGCGCCTATAGTCCTTATCATTAATAACGATATAATGGTATTAAAGTACACCGTCACAATAAATCCGGTGAGT
>JANPIA010000252.1:0-11441 GCA_031424735.1 Segetibacter sp. | reverse complement strand
ATATTCAGGACGCATATTGCCACCGCAACCCCATGCCTCGTTGCCAACGCCCCAGTAGCTCACTTTCCAGGGATTGTTGCGGCCGTTCTGTTTACGCAATTTCGACATGGGGCTCTTTCCTTTAAAGCTCGTGTATTGTACCCAATCTATCAGTTCCTGTACGGTGCCGCTTCCAATGTTTGCCGCCATATACGGTTCGGCACCCAGCAGTTCGCACATATCTAAAAAGTCGTGGGTGCCAAAGCTTTTGTTTTCTGTTACACCACCCCACTATGTGTTTACAATTGTAGGTCGCCTGCTTTTTGGGCCGATGCCATCTTTCCAGTGATACGTGTCGGCAAAGCACCCCCCCCGGCCAGCGAAGGTTTGGACTGTTTAATTTCTTCAGCGCATCAACTACATCGTTTCGGATACCGTTGGTATTCGGAATTTTTTTATTGTTCTCGCCAATGTAAAAGCCACCATAAATACACTTGCCAAGGTGTTCTGCAAAATGCCCATAAATGTTTTTATCAATTAGGTGAACTGCAGTATCGTTTGTAAATTTTATAGTGTTTTGCGCTGATGCAGCCTGCATTATGAGAAGAAAAAACAGGAAGAAAAAACTCATTTTCATATAGTGAAAGTTAGAGCAATAAAGGAAATGGGATTTAGGTTGGATGAATTTCAAAAATTGTTAGAGCTAAATGCTGTTGCAGCTTTATAACGACCAAAAATTTTTGGTTGATGGTTGGTTACAGAAAAATAAGTTTACCGGAATAAATTTGTTTGCTCTTCAATTGAATGTTTACGGAGTGAAGAAAAAATTTGCCGGAGTATAAAAATTTGCCTGTCAATAAAATTATAGATGGAGCCAACTAAATAAATAACAACACAGGTGCAAACTTGTTGCTGCCGAAGTGTGCGACGCAAGAATGTTCAACCATTTTTAAAAGCCCGTACCAAATAAAAAAAATTACAATGCGGGCTGCTAATGCTCCTCGTGTATGCATAATAAAGGCACATGCGTATGAAAAGCAAGTTGTTTGGTATGGCTGGTCCTGAAAATATTTTCAAAAAAACCGTGCTTCTTTGGTATGGTAATGATCATGTCAACATGGTTGACGTCAACGAAATCGTTAGTGGCATCGGCAAAACTTTTACTGTCAACGTAATGGTATTGTGGGTTGTAACCCTTTAGCAATTCATCCAACACAAAGCTTTCGTGCGGAGTGTTTACAGTATAATTTTTATTGTGGTGGTCTATGTTCAGCACATGCAATTTTGCCATTGTTTCATCTAACAAATTCTTAATAGCTGCTACAGGCATCGTTTCTGCAATATTTTTAAAATCGCATACAAGCACCACATTTTGAATAGGCTTAAAGGTGGTAGTGGTAGGAATAATCAGTACCGGAATTTTGCTGTGATCTGCCACGCTTACCGTATTGCTTCCTATCAACACATCCAGGCCGCTGCCACCGGTTATGCCCATTACCACTAAATCTGCCTGGGTACGTTCACAAATATCCTCAATGTTATCAGAGAGTATAGCGAACTCACTCAATGTTTCCAATGCAATTTTACTATCCACAAAAGGTGATACTCTTCCTTTAAACTGATCGAGCCCAATGCCACTTGTTTTTTTAATGTCGTCGAGATTGAATAGCTGCATAACGGGCATAGTAGGATCGCCGGAAAAAGGTATTTGATAGGCATTGTATAAAACTATGCGTGTAACGGATAAACTTTTAGCCAGCGCTATTGCATACATGGTAGCGTTGTAAGCTGTTTCAGAAAAATCAGTAGGAACTAATATCGTTTTCATAATTGAATTTAGAATGTAAATCTACTACTCTGTTATCTATTCGGGTACCAGGCTTTACAAGGTTTTGCTTTTGCGCTTTTTATTTTAAGCACGCAGCATTCGAACCCAAAAATTGTCTATTTTTAGAGGTAATTATTTACCTGAATGACAGAAGAATTTATCATCGCAGGCTGTTTGCAAAATAATCCGTCAGCACAAAGAGAACTTTACAATCGTTTTAGTCCTAAGATGCTATCGGTATGTTACAGGTATGCACAAAGCCGGGAAGATGCAGAGGATATGCTGCAGGAAGCGTTTATTAAAGTGTTTACTCAGATTCACACTTTTCAAAACAAGGGCGCTTTTGAAGGATGGGTTAGAAGGATTATAGTGCACACCTGTATAAACTTTTTAAAGAAGCATAAAAAGTTTAACGACAATGTTGACCTGGCCCATGCAGGTTACCTGCAAATAAAAGAAGAAACCATCCCTTCCATTATGCAGGCAAAACAGGTTACTGAATGTATTAGAATGTTGCCTTTGGGATACAAAACAGTATTAAACCTTTATGCGATTGAAGGATACAGTCACCGGGAAATATCGGACATGCTGGATATAGAAGAAAGTACAAGCAGAAGCCAATATACCCGCGCAAAGGCAATGCTGGAAAGTATTTTAATTAAGAAAAATATACTTGAAAGACCGAGAGCACAGTTTAACTGGCTTGCAGGTTTAAAAAAGTGACCAAATGAATGTGTAGATGGAAGAAAATTTTTACAACGATGGGTTTGAAGACTTTCTGCAAAAGCAAGTAAAAGATCACCGGATGTATCCTTCCGATGGGGTATGGAGGAACATTTATAAAAGTTTGCATGGTGATAATAATTGGCCTGCGCTTACTATAGCTGCTTTTGTATTTTTAGCCGCAGTAATTGCTGTAAGTGTATACTTTTCGCCTTCGCCAGATATTTTTGCTGTACCAGTACAAACTCCTGTTTCAACAAACACTTTAGGTAAGAACAATGTTGCAGGTAGCATTTCCAATGCCATAACAAAAACCAATAACAAGCCGGTTAACAATTACCCGAATAGTACAAAGGAACTTGACATTATAATTGATGATCCCCAACAAAGTTTAGTTTCAAAACCGGTTGACTTTGCCAAAAACGACGATAACTTATTATCGCTTAATGAAACCACTTCGTTTAAAGAAATAAAGGTTACGGCGCCTGCGGACAATATGTTAAACGCGGGGTTACCAAATGATGATATAGTATCTAAAGACGACATCGGTAATAGTTCGGCTGGTAAACAACTGTTTTATGAAACACCGGTAATCAATGAAAGAGATTTAAATGCAACAGCTAAGAATTTCGTTATAGAGAATAAGATCAATCCGATTGAAACTTCGTTTACCAAGCCAATTTTAATCAATCAAAATAATAAATCATTAAAAGGCAAGTTTGGATACGTTGTTTATATCACACCTTCCAGCACTTACCGAAAACTGATTGAAAAGCAAGCTGGTTCTGCAATTTCTACTGCAGGTCCTGTTGGACTAAACTACATAGAAAGCGTAAATAAAGTGGTGAGGCATAAGCCTGGTACTGGTATTGAAGCAGGGGTTGCCTTTATGTATAACCTAAGCAACCGTTTAAAAATTAAAACGGGTTTTCAATTTAACGTGAGACAGTATTCAATAGAGGCTTATAACTCTCCGGCCGAAATTGCTACCATTAACCTGTACAGCATTGCAGGCACCGAATCAATCAATACTTTTACACCCTACCGTTCCTCCAATGGATATGGGACCACTGAATTAATCAATCGCTATTATGAAGTATCTGTGCCCCTTGGTTTTGAATTTCACGTAGCGGGCGAAAGAAATATACAATTTAATGTAGCTGCTAGTGTACAACCTACTTACATCATGAACCGTAATGCTTATCTCATATCAAACGATTATAAAAATTATTCTGTTAACCCGGGCATTATGCGCAACTGGAATGTAAACAGCAATATAGAAGCATTTATCAGTATAAAAAGCGGTGATTATAAATGGCAAATTGGACCGCAGTTCAGGTATCAAAATTTGCCTACGTTTATTAAAGCTTATCCCATTCACGAACATCTTACCGATTACGGGATAAAGCTTGGTGTAACAAAACATATTCCCTAAAAGCTACCGATACTACCTGCTGAGAGGCTGCCAAGTGCAGCCTCTTTTTTTACCGTCACCGGCTTGCATTAATTTTACAGCATGAAAATTTTATTCATTGCTATAATTCTGACAGCGTTTATTAACTGTACACAAAAACCCGCGGCTCCAATTAAAGCTACCGCAATTGATACCAATCCTTATTTTGAACTGAAAGCATACATTGAGAGCCAGATAAAAGAAGTGAACAGTGTTCCTTATTTCATTTACAAACGCCATCTTTCAGCAAACAGGAACGATTCGATGGCTATTGGCAACAAGGAGTTTAACGATTTGGCGAAGCAATTTGCCGAGACAGACTTAAATGATCCATCTATAAAACCATTTTACATAGAAAATGTTTTTCATGATGCAACCACAAAAACCTATACGTTGAATTACAGCACAACCAATAAAGAACTACCAGTGCAAAATATTGATATACTGTTGCTGGAAGATGCACAATCCGTAAAACGAATATTTATGCGAAGGTTTTACAATTACAACGACAGCTCCGCTATAGAACAACTTAGCTGGAAACCAAACGAACGTTTTCAAATTAATAGGCTGGTTCAGTTGGGCGATGGTAAAGAAACCTCCAGTGAAACAATTGTTGTTTGGAACGAGAAAGGAACTAAATAATGACCGCGAAGGAATTTCAGCAGATTGCACACACTATACCGCATCAACCAGGTATTTATAAATATTTTGATGCCCGTAACGAATTGCTTTATGTAGGTAAAGCAAAAAACCTCCGCAAACGCACATCATCGTATTTTACAAAGGCCATTACCAATTATAAAACCCACGATTTAGTTCAGAGGATCCACAGGGTAGAGTTTACAATTGTTGACAGTGAGCAAGATGCCTTTCTACTGGAGAACTCCCTGATAAAGCAGTTTCAGCCTAAGTACAACATTGAGTTGAAGGACGACAAAAGCTTTCCTTACATTGTAATAAAAAAGGAACCCTTTCCACGGGTTTTTTTAACCCGCCGAAAAATAAATGACGGTTCAGAATACTTTGGCCCTTTTACATCTGTTGCAAAGGTGAGGGAGCTTTTGAACTTCATAAAACAAAACGTTGCATTGCGCACCTGCAAGCTAAATCTTACTAAAAACAATGTAGAAAAAGGGAAGTTCAAAGTTTGTCTTGAATACCACCTGGGTAATTGCAAAGGTCCTTGTGAAAAATTTCAAAACGAACAGGACTATGATGAAGCCCTTCAACAAATCAGAAACATATTAAAAGGAAACCTGGGGCCGGTTATTCAACATTTCAAAAAAGAAATGGCAAGTTTTGCCATGGATATGAAATTTGAAAAAGCTGAACTAATCAAAAAGAAAATTGATCACCTCGAAAATTACCAGTCAAAATCTGTGATCGTCAGCCGTCACTTGTCAAACCTTGATGTGTTTTCAATTTTAAAAGAAGGGGATGTTGCCTATGTTAATTACCTGATGGTTCAAAACGGCACCATTGTGCAAACGCATACGGTTAGGTTTGAAACAAAACTGGAAGAAAATGAAGAGGAAGTATTACCTATAGCAATTACCCACCTTCGGCAAACACTCAATAGTTATTCACACGAAATTATCGTTCCGTTCGAAATTGATTATACGATGGATGGCGTTACAGTGAGCGTACCAAAGGGTGGCGATAAAAAGAAGTTGCTGGATCTTTCACTTAAAAATGTAGGTTACTTTAAAGAGGAACTTCGTAAAAAGAAAATATTGCAACTGGAAGGTAAGTCGGATATGCAGAAGAAAGAGGTGCTGTACAAAATGCAGGAGGAACTGCATTTAAGCGAAGCTCCGGTTCACATTGAATGTTTCGACAATTCAAATTTTCAGGGGAGCTACCCGGTAAGCGCCATGGTTTGTTTCCGGGATGGCATGCCAAGTAAAAACGACTACCGGCATTACAATGTAAAAACAGTGGAGGGAATTAATGATTTTGCGACTATGAAAGAAGTAGTGCACCGTCGCTACAGCAGGCTCCTAAAAGAAAACACACCGCTACCACAACTGGTAATTATCGATGGAGGAAAAGGTCAGTTAAGCTCAGCAATGGAAAGTATTAACGAGTTAGGGTTAGAAGGAAAAATGACTGTAGTAGGACTTGCAAAAAATGAAGAAGAAATATTTTACCCCGGCGACCGGCAGTCAATTAAATTAAGCTGGGATTCTGATAGTTTAAAGTTGATAAGAAGAATAAGGGATGAGGTACATCGCTTTGGCATCAATTTTCACCGGCAAAAAAGAAGTAAAGGAACTTTTAAAAATGAACTGGAGGAAATAACCGGTATCGGAAAAAACACCGCTAATCTTTTGTTGAAAGAATTAAAGTCGGTTAAAAATATAAGAATGAAAACGATAAAAGAGCTCAGCCCAATAACAGGGATTGCAAAAGCAAATCTTATATGGAAGCACTTTAATCCCAACCAAACTGATATAAAATAAAAAGGGGCCCGGATGAATATCCAGCCCCGTTTTTAAAATCCAATATCCTATGAAAAACCGAAGTAAAGATAGGGAAACTTGCCAATAAAGCAACAATGGCTTTTAATTTTTTTAAGCCTGTAAAATACTTTTAACAAGAAGTTACAGGGCGCTTTGGCCCACGCTTTCGAAACTTCAGGGCATAAAAAAAGAGCTGGAAACCAGCTCTCATTTTACAAAAATTATTGTTTTAATACGACCATAGATCCTGCTCGTAATTAAATATTTTTTCCTTGATATTTTCTCCTTCGAGTAAACGGAAAAGAGGATCTTTTATAAAAGAACTTAAACTTCTGTCAAATGGATTTTCAATAGTTGATTTAGTAACATAGCTTGAAAAGAAACGACTTTCAAAGAGCTCTTCCCAACTCATTCTTCCGGCAAAATTCTTTCCATTATAAACTTCGTACCGTGCAAGCGTTGGCCTTAAATCTGGATAGTATGCCCAGAATAAAGTAAGATCACCAATAGGTATTCCTGTTGATGAATATTTCATCATAACGGGTGCAATACCTAATATCCTGACAAACATCCTGGACGACTCTTTATCAAAAATCCATTCTTCTTTTAAACGGAAGCGGTAAATAGAATCAGGTTCGATCATTTTTTGTCTTACCTCTCTTTTTACAACATCACCATTTAAATCCATCACATCAACAGTATCTAATCCGCCGGTAATCCTCTGAGAAACTTGCTCCTTGGTTAAGGGCGTAGTAAATCGGTCGTCGTCACCGCTAAATGCAGTTACCTCGCCAGACTGTATTGCATCGTATAAGATCGAAATAAAACGCTGGTTACCGTTATCTTCATCAGCCGCATACCTAAAAGGCAGGTTCATTTTTTCGCGTGTATCAATCTCCCGCCAAACTCGTTGCTTATAAACTGCGTCGTCCTCCCGAATATGCTCATAGGCTAACGGCGGACGATCTTTAATTAATTGTCCATCTATTGCATTGTCAGTTCTTAACGATGGACGTATAGAATCACCAATGCCGGCGCCGCTCGACTTTACTACTTCAATTGGAACATTGGCACCATATACCGGTTTGTTTACCGGAGCCGCCGGCGAACCCGGAGTTCCGTATCCGCTGGTGTAACCGCTACTATAACCCGAAGCGGGGGTATTCTTCTTTTTCGTTGTGTCTTGTTTATTAGCAGCGTTACCGGTAGTATAACCCGTGTTATAACCACTTATATAACCGCTTTTGCGTGTACTCGCTTGCCGTGTGCCGGTCGCTTTAGGTTTCTTTTGGGCACTTGCATCCGTAAGTATTATTAGTGCCGAAGCAGCAATAACAGTTCCTTTTAACCACATAGTTTTCATATTCGAAACGCTTTAATTAATATAAGTTAAAAACCAACGGTTGTAACTTTCTTGAACTTCCCCCAGGACCTACCGCTTTTATTTCGTCAATTACTACTGTTGTTCCGGGTCTGCATTTTTCTAAAATTCGCTTTGAATCTGCATTGAAATATGCTCCGCCGTTTGGAGAAATTCCGGGTTGCTCAGCAAAACCGGCACCAGTGGCATATACCGTAAATCCAATAATATCAAACTTAACTCCTTCAAAAACAAAATCACGTAAATCTGCACGAACACCTTGTTGAGCTTTGATAGAATTTGCAGGAGCTCTTCCACCCTCAAATGAACCGATCATGGCAATTGGGTTGGGAACGCTTTTTACACGAAATTCAAACGGTGTTGTTTTACCTTCTACAGTAACATTCACGGTTGCTTTACCGGGAGTGCTAACATTGGCTATATATTTACCAGCACCCACTTTTTTCAAACTACCGTTGGTTATGCTGGCTGATGTTTTTTCATCCCCCGCTGTACCACCGGTAATGGTTAATGGATTATCTAACCCGATATAAAGAACTTTCACAGCATCTGCACTCACACTAGCTCCGGTAGGAGAGCCAACTGTGTACTCTACTTTTTTAGGAATGGAAGAGGTAGTACCGTCTGGTTTTGTAAACGTAATATTTACTGTTTTAGTATAGGTACCGGGTCCACCCACATTGGTTTTGAACTCCGCAACACCTTCGCTGTTTAATGCAACACCCGATCCATCAACTGATACACTTGGTCTGGCAGCCTTACTAAAAGCACCTACACCGGCAGTAATTATTAACTCCTGCCCCGGCATCAGGTATTGAGAGTTTGTACCGGCAAACGCCTGAAACTCATCATATACAACCTCTACCTCTCCAACTTTACGATGACAAAAATCAACCACCTGCGCTTCACTATTCTTTACATCGTTTTGAAACTTACTTAACATGGTTATAGCTGCTATTGTCGGTGTCATCCGGAAATAAACGGCTTCCCATTGTTTGTTTCCGTCGTTGGCAGTTTTAGGTACTGATAAGTCGATAGGCAATGTGTTTTTAAAAGTGGATTCAATTTCTGGATCGATAGCTAACAGTTGCTGTTTATACTCACCAAGTTTACGCTGAAGCTCTTTTCCTTTTGAGCCCTCAACCAACATACGGGTTGCAGCATCCAGGTTATCTTCCCTGAACTCGCCACCGGCTTGCTTTTGACCTGCCTCCCGCATCAATTCTCCTTTCAGCGACTCAATGTAGGAACTCATGCCATCTGCAAAACCTCTTGCCCTTTCTGCTTTTTCT
Organism: Segetibacter sp.; assembly: GCA_031424735.1. Classification (GTDB taxonomy): domain Bacteria; phylum Bacteroidota; class Bacteroidia; order Chitinophagales; family Chitinophagaceae; genus Segetibacter. The sequence continues at coordinate 2,323 of JANPIA010000252.1, read as the reverse complement.
CTCCATATTTTGGCTTTCTCGGCAGTTTTGGGGTCATTTACTTTTCTATCGAACGATTGAAAAATGCCTTGATTTTTTGAATCAATAATACCATTGGCATTTAATAAGCTATTGTTAACGGTCCTAAAGGCATTAAGAATTTCAGAAGATACATTCAGTGCCAGCAAGGCTGTAAGCACCAGATACATCATATTGATCATCTTTTGCCTGGGCTCTTTAGGTAAAGACATTACTTGTTACGGGTTTTAATTAAATTATTCGGATTAAAATTTCTGATCTTCCTATCGCCCCTGCATTGCAGTCAACATATTGCCATAAATACTATTAAGGCTACCAAGATTGCGGGCTAATGTGCTAAGCGCTTCCTGGGCTTTTTTGGCATCGTCAACGCTGCCCTGCATTACCGTAGAAGTTTCAGCCAACTTACCGTAGAAATTATTTAATGCTTTCAGGTGGTTGTTGCTTTCCTGTAATTCAAGCTCGTAAATAGTATTTAAAGAAGAAAGGTTTTTAGTTAGAACCTGCACCTGATCGTGAAACTGCCTTGTACCCTCGGCAGCCAGGTTAAATGCACCCAGCGAATTAGCTGTAGTGGTGTACGCATTTTTTACAGTATCCAATGCAGCAGAAGCAGCCTTTGTTTTTGCAGTATAATCGCCTGTTGCGCTTACAATGTCACCGATATCGGTCATCTTATCTACCGTGGTGCCCAATTTTTGAAACCCGGAACTTAACTTAGAAAGATTTGCAGGCGTAATATCTGCTTCACTTAACATTTTTTCCATCGACTTTAAAGCAGGATTGCCTTTATCACTTTCAACCGGAACTGCTACGGCAGGAGTACCATGATCTGGTGGTGGAAGAATTGCATAAATTAAGAAGATAGCTGCTTCGGTTAAAAGACCAACTGTCAACATGATATCTGCAAAAGATTTGTGCAGAATTTTTGCCCATGCACCGAAAATTACTACTGCAGCACCAACACAAACTACAACGTTTACCAAGCGGTTAGTTGCGGGAGAAACACCTGAGGCCATAATGATTTGTTTAAATGTTACGGGTTATGATTAAAATAATGGATAGGAACATAAAGGTGGGGATTATGAAGTATCCCCACACTCTATAAATTGTTAAATAAGATTAGCTAAAAAATTTACTGATAGGCTGTTATTTTCTTCTGCTCATTGCAGGAAGATCAATTACACAACGAAAGCCGATATATGATTTTGTAGTATCCTGGTACTCATAGGAACGGGTACCGGTTTGAAGAAAATATCCAACGTCTTTCCAACTGCCACCGCGAACTACTTTACGCTTCATACGCGGAGGGTCTGAATCTTTTGCATTGTAGCGAATATCCGGGTTCATATCGTGTTGAAAATTGTAGGAACCCTCGTGGAATAATGAAGAAGTCCATTCAGCCACATTGCCAGACATATTATAAAGACCGTAATCGTTTGGCCAATAAGCGTCTGCTCTTACGGTGTAGAAACCGCCATCCTCGGCGTAATTACCACGACCTGGTTTAAAGTTAGCCAACAAACAACCTTTCTTATTTCGGAGGTAGTAGTTACCCCATGGATACATTGATTGAGAACGTCCGCCTCTCGCAGAGTATTCCCACTCAGCTTCAGTTGGTAACCGAAAATCGCTTTCTGTAAGTTTCTTTTTTCTTTCGAGGAAGCTGTTCATGTAGTTAGTTCTCCACCGGCAAAAAGCCATCGCTTGTTTCCAGCTAACACCTACAACGGGATAGTTTGAGAAGGAAGGATGTGAAAAATAACGCTTCGCCATAGGCTCATTGTATGAGTAAGAAAAATCTCTCATCCAAACCAGTGTGTCGGGGTAAATTTTCTCATCATACTTTACAATGTAGCTGCTGCGTGGCTTACCCTTATTTTCAAGCTTTGCAGCCTCTTTCAAATCAAAATATTCAACCCTGAATGCTATTTTTTCAGGATCAATTTCATTTTTACCATAAAGCCTGTTATCGGGAGTTAGTGTAAGTTTTGATATTTTCTCCATCACCGATTTATCGCCATACTTAATGGTATTGGCTTTTTTCCAGTCAACAGCAAAACTGCCATCCACCTCTTTGCCATAACCTAATTCTTTGGCAGCCAGAGAATCTCTTACCCACCAAACAAATTGCTTATACTCACTATTGGTAATTTCTGTAGCATCCATCCAAAACCCGTTGATGGAAACCTGCTTATTGCGGGCAGTAAAATTGTAATTAACATCTTCATCGCTTGGTCCCATATGAAAAGTTCCTGGCGGGATATAAACCATACCTAAAGGCTTACCCATGCTGCCACGAACA
>JANPIA010000251.1:0-32381 GCA_031424735.1 Segetibacter sp. | reverse complement strand
TTATAAAAAGAAAAGAAACTTTGAAGAAACACCTGAACCAACAGGTGGCAAAGCCAAAGCGCCCGGTAAGCTCTTTTTTGTTATTCAACGGCATAAAGCTTCACACCTTCATTACGATTTCAGGCTTGAACTGGATGGCGTTTTAAAAAGCTGGGCGGTACCAAAAGGTCCTTCCATGAAGCCGGCAGATAAGCGGCTTGCTATGATGGTGGAGGATCATCCTTATGATTATAAAGATTTTGCCGGTGTTATCCCATCTGGCTATGGGGCTGGCATTGTGGAGATATGGGATAAAGGAACGTACACTGATTTGGAAAATTCCGATCTTGATATCGCCACAAAAAAATTGAGGGCCGGCCTTAAAGCGGGTAACCTGAAAATTGTAATGCACGGCAAAAAGCTTAAGGGCGAATTCGCATTGGTGAAGTTAAAAGGCAGAAATGGTGAAACCAATTCGTGGTTATTAATAAAGCACAACGATAAATTTGCGGTGGATACAGATTACGACAGCGAAGCGCTTACGCCAGCAACTTCACCCATTAATAAATGGCTTAGACAAAACAGTCAAGTGGAAAAGCGTGCATCAAAAAAAAAAGCCCCACAGTTGAAAACGCAATAGCCCCCAAAGCACGCAAGCTGGCTCACTTTATTCCAGCTATGCTTGCAAAAGAAACCGATAAGCCATTCAGTGATGCTGACTGGCTTTTTGAAATTAAATGGGATGGATACCGCGCCATTGCCGAGGTGAATAAGGATGAGGTAAAACTGTACTCACGCAATGGAAATTCCTTTGTTGCCAATTATCCCCTGATTGTAAATGAGCTGCTAAAATGGAAAGTGAATGCGGTGCTTGATGGCGAGATCGTAGTCTTGAATGAAAATGGAAATCCTGATTTTCAAAAGCTGCAGCACTACGAGAGCAATACTCAATTTCCGCTGTTGTATTACGTGTTTGACCTGCTTGAATTGAATGGTAAAAAATTATACGACCTGCCATTAATAGAACGAAAGGAGTTGTTGAACTACCTGCTTAAAAAGAGCGATGTTGTCAAATATTCAGATCATGTATTGGATGACGGAGAATCGTTTTTTGAGGCAGCAAAGTCAAAAGACCTTGAGGGAATTATGGCAAAGAAAAAAGACAGCCAATATTATCCCGGAAAGCGAACAAACGAGTGGTTGAAAGTAAAACACCATAAAAGTGATGAAGCCATAATATGCGGCTTTACCAAACCGCGTGGTGGTCGTAAATATTTTGGAGCATTGGTGTTGGGGATGATGATAGGAGAGAAGCTAAAATATGTAGGCCATACGGGATCGGGTTTTGACGGGCAAAGCCTGAAGGAGATGTGGACAGCGCTAAAGCCATTGATACAGGAAGAATCTCCTTTTACCGAACGTGTAAAAACCAATATGCCCGTAACATGGGTAAAGCCCCAACTGGTTTGCGAAATGAAGTTTACTGAGATAACATCGGACGGTAAAATGCGCCATCCTATTTTTTTGCGAATGCGTAACGATAAACCTGCAAATGAAGTAACCATGAACAAAGCCAAACCAAAAAACGCTTCCGTTAAAAAAGCAAAAAAAGCGTCGCCAAAAAATCAAGCATCTGAAAAAGAAGTGGAAAAAATTATGATTAAAGACGAAGTGGAGATTGCGACGGATGAGAATGAAAAGATCATCACGATTGGGAAAATAAAATTCAAAACAACCAACCGGCAAAAAATTTTCTTTCCCGACGAAGCGATTACAAAGGGTGATGTAATTGATTATTATTTAAAAATGGGGCAGTATATATTACCTTATCTAAAGGATAGACCGGAGTCGTTATTGCGTACACCCAATGGAATAAACGGGTCAAATTTCTTTCATAAAGATGCGGGTGGAGATGCGCCTGCTTTTGTAAAGAGTATAGAGTTATATTCTGAATCAGCTAACAAGACGATCGACTATATTTTGTGTAACAACCAGGCAACTTTAACCTACCTCAATAACCTCGGTTGTATCGAAATCAATCCATGGCATTCCACTATAAAGTCGTTGGACAAACCAGATTATATGATCATCGATATTGACCCATCGGAAAAAAACACTTTTGAACATGTAATTGAAGCTGCATTGGTTGTAAAAGAGATTCTGGATAAAGCGGGAGCAGTAAGCGTTTGTAAAACGTCCGGCGCTTCAGGCTTGCACATATATGTGCCAATGAGTAAGAGGTACACTTATGAACAAGTGAAAGATTTTGCCTATCTCATTTGCATGCTCGCTAGTGAGCAATTGCCCGATACAACAACGTTGGAACGCAGTTTAAGCAAACGGAGCAAGAGCAAAATTTATATGGACTACCTGCAGAATCGAAAAGGTCAAACCATTGCAAGTGTTTATAGTTTGCGTCCGAAACAGGGGGCAACCGTATCCACCCCACTTTGGTGGAAAGAAGTAAAGCCAGGTTTATCACCACTGGAGTTTAATATTAAAACAGTACCCGAAAGAATTATTAAGACTGGCGATATTTTCAGCGATATATTTTCCGGTGCTGCGGATATGAAAAAATGTTTGAAAAATCTGGAGCAATAGATTTAAGTAAGTGCCTGTTATGTTTCGAAAAAAAATGTACGAGAGAAGATGGTTATTACATTGAACTCTATAAAAAACTACTGGATAAAGCACGCTATAAAGCTCAATTGATTGCACAGTTAACCAGGAGGAAGATCTCGTCCATAATTTCTGTAACAAAAAAAATTACACGTCAGTTTACAACTCCTATAACACTCCCCAAATGCATTTAATTATCCTCAGTGGTATCGGCTGACAGAACGTGCTGAATTTCTTATACCAGATTCAGAATACCTCACGGTACGTTTTCTCCTAAAATAAGATGGTACTCTAATCCTGCTTATCCTGCGTTGCCTATAAAATTTTGTTCAGCAGGTTTGAACGATCCCTCGTTAGGGGGATGAATAATCTTTTTGCCGTTCGTTTACTTGTTAACCGTTTCAAAACTTCGCTCTCTATTATTCCTTCATTATGCCACACCAGTTAAATCATGGATTGCCCATTTCAGATTTGCTTGTGTTATATATAAACCTCCTCCGTTTTTAGAAAACGAAACTTAATTTTTTAAGGCAAAAAAATAAACAATTTATAAATTAATTATCGTATTGATTTGTCTGAAGTTCCTAGATTATGGTAATCAACCATCATTTTTATCTATCGTAGTGTGGATGTTTTTTCCCCTTCTCCATAAAGGGATTTATAAAAAATGTTTTATCCAATTATCATACCTCCTTCTCTCATTTATACAATAAATAAAACCTCAAAACTTAGCAAACTTAATTTATACTGTAAACGTACATCGTTAAGAGAGAGGATTATTCTGATCCTTCCGTTCAAGAAATTTATCATTAAAAAATTTTTTATGACAAAAAAAACACCTTCACCAGAAAAGGAAATGCTGGTTGATGATATCGGCATTGCCCAACCTTCTCGCAGAAAATTTTTGGGGTATGCGGGTGCAGCTTCCGGTTTATTTATGTTGGCTGCTGCGTGCAAAAAAAGCAATGATAGCGGTACTGATCTCGGCAGCGGCGACGTTGGTATTTTAAATTATGCCTACGCACTTGAACAATTAGAAGCCGCATTTTACATTCAGGTGATTGCCACTCCTTATTCCGGCATTACCGCCGATGAAACAACTTTTCTGAAGGATATCCGTGATCATGAAATCGCCCATCGCGAGTTTTTCAAGAATGCACTTGCAACCTCTGCAATAGGAGGATTAGCAGTAAATTTTTCTGCAATTAATTTCTCCAGCAGGGCAAGCGTTCTTGGTACTGCAATGGCATTTGAAGATTTAGGCGTTAGCGCCTATAACGGTGCGGGATATTTATTAAAAGATGCGAATTATTTATTAGCTGCAGGCAAAATTGTTTCGGTAGAAGCTAGGCATGCTGCGTTAATTCGTGAGTTGGTTACGCCTAACTCATTTCTTGGAGATCAGGTGGATGCCAGTTCTGTTAATATAGTGCGCACACCCGCCGAAGTACTCGCAATAGCAGGCGCTTTTATCTCAACTAAAATAAACGCAAGTAATTTACCAACCGGATAAATCTAAAATTATGAATATCACAAACATATTGGATGAAATAGAAAAAGTTGACGGAGAGATATACGAACGTATAAGTCCCCGCAGAAAAGCTATGAAGGATTTTTTCCGCATAGGTTCAAAAGTTGCGATAGTAGCAGCGCCACTTGGCATTGGCTCGATGTTGAATAAAGCCTATGGCCAGGCTGTACCGGCAGGTGTAATTGCTGTCCTTCAATATGCACTAACACTAGAGCATTTTGAATATACTTTTTACCTCAACGGGTTTAACCAGGCACCCATCCCCGCCGGTGCAGAAAAAAATGCGATACAGGCAATTCGTGATAGCGAGAATCTTCACGTAGCTTTTTTACGTACTGTAATTACCGCGGCAGGCGCTACACCTGTTCCTGCCAAAGCTTCTTACGATTTTACGGCAGGCGGTACTTTTCCAACAGTCTTTAGCAGCTATGCTACTTTTTTAGCCGTTGCACAAGTGTTGGAAGATACTGGAGTACGAGCTTATAAAGGACGTGCCGGAGAATTGCTGGGTCAGAAAGTTTACTTAACTGCAGCCCTTGGTATACATGCTGTTGAAGCAAGGCATGCAGCAAAAATCAGGTTAATGCGCAGGTTGAATGGTCAATCAGCTACTACCAAACCTTACATTACAGGAGCTAACGATACAGGGATAGCTGCTGTTAATGGCAGCTATGTGCGTGAAGACCTTACAACGCAATTAGGAGTGGGCATTACGAATATTAATGGTCAGGTTATTTCAGCTGCTTCTGCCTCTGAAGCATTCGATGAACCATTAACGGCCGCAGAAGTTTTAGCTTTGGTTGCACCATTCGGTGTTTCTTAACTTAGATGTTTCGGGTTATTAAATTGATAAGGCCATGCGGATAGCATGGCTTTATTTGTTAGTTTTTTTTTATTATTCTATTACTATTTTAAAAAATGTTGCTTTTATAAACAATCTTAATCTTTAAAATTTCTTCATTTTCAATTATTCCTTCCCAACAAACTTGGGCAAATGCTCAAGAGGCAAAGGTTTTGTTGTTATTACCCCAGCCTTTCTTTTGAAATTGTATGTTGGAGTAGCCTTTATCTAAACACGAATAAAAATCAGACTGGCAATAAAATTGTAAAAGTAGCACCTTCATTTATTATCCCTGTGGCTTTTATAGTGCCGCCATGATTTTCAACAATTCGTTTACAAATTGATAAACCAATTCCCGTTCCTTCATACTCACTCTTACCATGCAGGCGATGGAAGATGGAGAATATTTTATCGGCGTATTTGTTATCGAAACCGATACCATTATCCGTAAAAGTTATTCGCAGGTAAACCGCTGGTTTTGGCATCACTATTTCGGCTTCGTGTGCATGTATGAATTTGTGATTGATATTTATTTGCGGGGCGATATCCTTTTTTGAAAACTTTATAGAGTTGCTGATCAGGTTTTGAAACAGTTGCCTGAATTGCGATACAATCACAGTGGCAGGTGGAAGTTTATCGGTTGTAACAACAGCCTTACTTTCTTCTATTTTATATTCCAGCGCCTGCAAAACATCATTTAATACAAGTTGCAAATTCTGCGTTTGGAATTTCTTCTCTCCTGATATCATTGAAAGTGATAACAGGTCGTCGATCATTCGTTGCATTCGTTGAGAGGAGTCGATGATTTTTTCAAGAAAAGAAAGACTCGTGGGAGAGATTTTTTCCTGCTCATAAAATAGTAACCTGTCGCCAAAAGTTGAAATTTTTCGCAACGGTTCTTTCAGGTCGTGGCTGGCAACATAGGCAAATTGTTCGAGGCTCGAATTAGATTGTTCCAACTCAATCGTTTTTTCGTAGAGAGCATCTTCTATCTGCTTACGATCGCTGATGTCGAGCGCCGCACACAAAACTTCCGTGGTTAAGCCATCCTCGTTTTGTTTAAAGGCAATTTCTCTTACTAGGAGGTAACGCCAATGCCCATCGCGCCCTTTCATCCTGCATTCATATTGCCTTATATTTTGGCCCGCATTCTGCTTTCGTTCGCCTGCAAGTTTGATTACATCTTCTTCATGAAACATTAAATGGTTTACCGCACCTTCCATAGCAATCACTTCTTCAGGTGTATAGCCAAGCAACGTTTGTACTTCTTTGTTTATGTAAATAATTGCATTTTTTTCAAGATCGTATAGGTAAAGTATTGTTGGCGAAGCATCCACTATATGCTGAATAAAATGTTCCTGTTCCCTTACTTTGTTTTCGGCTTCAACCTGATCGGTTATGTCGATGGACACGTTTAAAACATGTTCCACCTGTCGTTTATCATCCCGGTCGAATATGGTACCGAAAGTGTGAAACCAGTGATAGGACCCATTACGATGCCTCATCCGGTATTTAAATTCTACGATCATTTCGTTGTTGTTCAACTCAATTGTGTTTGCACGTTCAAGCGCCTGTTTATTTTTTTCCATTATGCCCGGCATGTCGTCCGGGTGCACCAGCGATCCAAAAAACGCGGCACCTTCCTGTAATGCCTTTTTAGGGTCGTGTCCTAACAGTTTTTCAAAAGCCTGGTTTATAAAAAGATATTTACCGCTGTGTACGTTGTAGGCTGCTATAACGGAAGGGGTTGCATCGGTTATTTTTTGAATGAAGTTTTGGTTTTCCCGCAGTTTTTTTTCGTAGAGTTTTTGCTGCGTAATATCCTGTACGGTGCCTATCATTTTGTACGGTGTCCTGCCTTCCTTATAAAACACCTCCGCTTTTATATTCAGTATTTTGATACTGCCATCCTTTAAAACAATCCGTGCGAAATATTCGGGCAATATGTTGCCCTCTTTAGTTTCATCAACAATTTTTATAAACAGGTCTTTGTCTTTCGGCAGCAGGTATTCAAGCAGCGATTCAATAGTTATAATTTCCGACTGGGGTGCCAATCCAAATATCCTGTATATCTCATCGGTCCATGTTATTTTGTTTTTTTCAATTTCGTAGGTCCAGTTACCAAGATGAGTAAGCGCCTGGGCCTGCTTGTACAAATTCTCGCTTCGCTGTAGGCGTTGTATCATATGATGCCGGTCGGTCACATCCATTACGGTACCCTTCATTATTTGTTTTTTATCGCCTGCCGGCGAAACAATGCCACGTGTCCATACAATTTTTTCATCACCATTACTATTGTACCTGAATTCACAATCGTACACTCCATTTTCATTAATCGCCTTGTCTAAACATTGTTGTACATATTCCCTGTCCGACGGGTGAACCATTTGCATAAAACCGCCCAAATTTTCCTTTTTTTCCAGGTTAAAAATTCGCATAAGTTGCGGTGTAACTTCAGCATTGTCGTTGGCAATATCCCATTCAAAGCTGCCCATGCCCGCCAGGTCCTGCGCTTCTAAAAGTTGTTCCTCGCGATGAAGGAGCTTATCAGCCATTTTTTTTTCGCGGTCGATATTTAAGGCGATACCAATTACCTGCGTGGGCTTGCCTTTTTCATTTCGTTTAAACACTGCCTCATAATTCCTTATCCACAGGTATTCGCCTTTGCTGTCTTTCAGCCTGTGTTCAAACGACCTTACTTCATTGTCCTTTGCATCAAAGAATTTCTTTTTGTTTTCGATGGCATTCTGCAAATCATCGGGGTGCTCCAGTTCCTTCATAAAGTTGCTGCCAAGTGCCTGAAAGTCATCGTGCGTATAACCCAGTAACGACATGGTTTTTCCATTGGTATAAATTTCTTTGTTTTCCACCAGGTCAAACAAGTAAATAATACCCGGTGAAGTGTCTGCAATTTTTTCAATAAGATGAATGTTTTCGCTTATGCTTTCATTCATAATACTGATGTATGTTTTTGTAGCCGCTTTGTCCGACGCGGCCACAAACCGGTCTATCTCGCTTATAATGTTGAAAGCCTGCTCCATGTTGGTAGTGTAACCGGGTAGCAATGCAAGGAATGCCTGCTTGCGGATGTAGCTTACCTGGGTTATATCTTCGTCAGCAATGTTGAAGCGTTTTACCTGGGGCAATTCGTCGTTAACCCATTGCTGCAGCGATGTTGTTATAAACTGGGACGCCTGGTTTTTTCCAAGATGGTTCAGCAATTCTTTTGCAGATATCTCTGACAATTCAATTAAATCATCTTCAGCCATTCCCTCAAAAAATTTTATCAATGGCAGTTCCACCTCCCGTGAAATACGAATTTGAATTTTTATAAATTCCCTGAGTTGGTTGGTTAGTATGTATTGTGCAAAAGAAGGAAGAAAGGAAAAATTCAACCTGGCTGTTTCACTGTTTATAGCGTTCGACATTTTTCAGTTTTCTATTTTCTAAAGATTACTGGAGACTGGTTATTATAGAAATGAAGGTGAAGCTGGTTAAATGAGAAAGTGTGGAAGTTTTTGAGGTCGTGCAGGGTAAAAAAAAGCATACACAGTAGTTTGCGGTTAACTGCAAAATAATTATGCCATCTGTATGTGGGAGAATTGATTAGCGTTGTTGAGTAAAAATAAAAAAAAGCTCGTTGGAGCTTTTTAATGACTTGCAATGTAGGTTCGGAAATTTCAAAGGGATGGGATCAGTAAAAACGGGTCGTTTTTCATAATGGAAATGCAAACATACTTAAACACCGTATCCGGTTAATTAGTACATCTGCCCTAATATTGTTCTGCTTAATTTACCGGTTAGACAGGTAATTTTACTACGTACAAATAGTGTATTGCGAAATGGGATTATAAAAATCCTTTGCACACTTTTGCACCGCACCGGCATGGTAACGCCCCGTCATGATGGGTGGGACCGTAGTTGCAGGTCAACTCTTCGCCTTGGCGTATTTTTTTCAGCGAATAAAATTCTACCCTATTGTAACATACCCGCATATAAGTATTGGGAGCGCACGAATGATTTACATAACGCAGTTCATTTGAATTTACACTGGCATCGAGCGCTCTTCCATCGCCAAACTCCACCATGGCAACTTTTTTAATTTTTGCTGCCCTTTGCCGTGCTACCCGTAACGAAATAATCTCTCCCCCAAGATCACCAATTTTTTTTCGGGCCGGAATAGCCCGCCGTGCAAAAGCGCCGGTACCATCAATGGCGCTTGGTTTGTTTTCTATCTCGTAAATCATCTTAGCAGGTGCAGTTTTATTCAGCCATCATTTTCAGGCAAACCGGAGTGGGTATTTTTATTTCATCACCGGTGGCATTTAATAATCCGGTTTTCCTGTCCCTTTTAAATATTACTATATTATCGGTAGCCTGGTTGGCAACCAGCAGGTATTGCCCTGTGGGGTCTATCATAAAATTCCGGGGTGTTTTGCCAAGCACAGGTTGGTAGCCTGCTGATGTTAAAGCACCGGTTTTTTTGTTCACTGAAAAAATCGCGATGTTATTTTCATCGCCGCGATTAGAGGCGTATAAAAAATTTCCGTCGGGCGATACATGAATATCAGCACTCCCAATGCTTCCTTTAAAATCTGCCGGGTGTGTCGCAATGCGTTGAATGAATGAAAGGTTTCCTTTGTTGTATTTGTAAGCCACCACAGTACCGCCCATCTCTTCTATCAAATAAGCAAATTTTTTATTTGGATGAAAGGTGATGTGGCGCGGACCCATCCCTGGTTCGCTGGCAGCATAGGACTGGCTGGCTGTTGAAAGTGGCTTTTCATCTTTGGCATTGAACCCGTAAATCATCACCTTATCAAGTCCCAGGTCTGGTGTGTACAGGTATTTATAGTCTGGTGAAAATACGGTGCAGTGAACATGTGGTTTATCCTGCCGCGTTTTATTTACACTGCTGCCGGTATGTTGAATATTCTGGCTGAATGGCTGTAAACTTCCATCGCTGTTAATGGGGTAGGCAGATAAACTTCCCCCAGAATAATTACCTAATACCAGCCATCGATTGTTTTGATGGACGGCAACATAGCAAGGGTTATCGCCACCGCTTGGTTGCTTATTTACAAAACTTAATTGCCCGGATGATTTATTAAACGCGAATGAGCTAATGCTTCCTGCATTTTCCTTCGCGGTTTCTGTTACTGCATAAATGTGCTTGTTATTGGGTGCAATGGCGAGGTAAGAGGGATTGACTACATTTTCGGTATTACTTACCCAGGTGGCTTTTCCCGTGGCGGCATCAAAGCGGTACACATAAATTCCTTTACTTCCTTTGTTGGTGTAAGTGCCAACAAATAAATAAAACGATTGTGCAAAGCCAACAGTATTTATCACCAGCAATAAAACGGTCAGTTTAGTTTTCATGTGGCAGGTTTGTAATGGGGGTAAACAATGGTTTAATAATGACCTCTTATAATTGGTTTGATTTTGTGGTTGTACAAGGTGCGTAATTGGTTATGTGTTTGCAAGGGAAGAGAAGGCAAATCAGAGGCGGAGATATTGCTTAATACCTGGGAAGGTTTTGACGCGCCGGGTATAACTGTTGTCACTTCCGGGTGATCAAGTATCCAGCGAATTGCCCATTGCGCCATACGGTTGTCTGGCATTAAGCCGGCTATTTCCCCCGATAAGTTAAGGCCTTCCTTAAACTCAATGCCCGCAAATGTTTCACCTGCATTAAACGATGCTCCGTTTGCATTATAGTTGCGGTGGTCCGTTGCAGCAAAGCTGGTGTTTTGGTTAAAGCTTCCGGTAAGCAGGCCACTTGCCAACGGAACCCGCACAATAATAGCCACACCCCGATCTTTCGCTTTCGCAAAAACTTCGTCTGCTACATGTTGCCTGAACAAATTAAAGATCATTTGCAGTGATGCCAGCCCATCCTGTTCCAGACAAATTAATGCTTCCTCATTGGTTTCTACACTAACGCCCCAGTGTTGAATCAGCTTCTCATCCTGCAGTTTTCGTAGGTGTTTAAACACATTGCCTGCCCGTAGTTCGTCGGTAGGTATGCAATGCAATTGCTCCAGAAAAAGGCTGGAGGTTCCTAAGTTATTTAAGGAGTTTACTACATGGCTACGCATTACATTATATGTAAAGTTTTGCGGCCATCCGCAAATGCCGTCGCCACGCCTGCCAAGTTTGGTTGCTACGTATAATTTTCTGCCGGTCGCTTTTAAATATTGTCCAATTACCTGCTCGCTGACGCCCGCTCCATAAACATCGGCAGTATCAATAAAGTTTCCACCATTGTCAGTAAACGCATCGAGTATGGCGAAAGCCTCTTCATGATTAACGACACCCCAGTCGGCGCTGCCCAATTGCCATGTACCCAAACCGACCTCCGAAATTTTTGTTTGTTGAAATAACCGGTGCTTCATAAAAAACGATTTTGTGATTGTAGACAGGGCAAGTTATTGCAGGTTTTAATCAATACGTAACATTATTTGTTGGCGCCCGGTTCTATGTTTTGTAAAGGTTGAACGCAACGCTTTAATAATACTTTGATTATTAAAAAATAAAGAGGATAAAAAGTAATTTTAAGCACTGACCGCATATTCTAAGTAAAAATAAATTAGCAACCATGCCAACAGGCAAAGATACAACTGCTGCCAAACGATGCTTTGTGGTAATGGGCGTTGGGATCTAAACGGATTTTGCCACCGGTCGCCAGCTCGATCTTGATTACTCCTATCATGCCCTGGTAAAACCAGTGATTGAAAGCAAGGGTTTAGTTTGTTTGCGTGCCGATGAAATAAGGCATTCAGGCAGTATTGATTTGCCCATGTACCAGCAACTGCTTACTGCCGATGTGGTTATTGCAGATTTGTCTACCGCCAACGTTAATGCATTTTACGAGTTGGGCATACGCCACGCCATGCGTCCAAAAACTACGATCGTTATTTCCGAACAACAGTTGAATTACCCGTTCGATTTGAATCATATTCTTATTAATAAATACACACACTTAGGCAAGAACATAGATTACTTTGAAGTGCTGCGTTTTCAGAAATTGCTTGGCGAAACCATTGATGCCGTGTTGACAACCAAGGACGCTGACAGCCCGGTGTACACGTTTCTCGATGGATTGATACCACCCAAACTTAAAAAGAAAGCAGAGGAAGCAGCAAGGGCCTTGGGTGAAGCGATGGATGCAAAAACAAACAACTTTGCATTGGATGAAGAGGATGGTGAAAGTCAGACATTATCTCTTATAATTAGGCAGGGCGAAGAGGCGCTGAAAAATAAACAGTTTCTGCTTGCCAAAGGTTTATTCGAAAGTGCTCTCATTATCTCCAAATGCGATACATCGGGAGAGATCGTTTCAAATAATTCTTATCTCCTGCATCGGCTCGCACTCTCTACCTACAAATCAAAATTGCCTGATGCGATCAGCGCATTAAAAGCAGCCATGAGCCTTTTGAAAAGATTGGACCTTCATCATACAAACGACCCGGAGACCGTATCGTTAGCGGGCAAAATTGAAAAGCGATTGTATGTAAATGGTGAAGGAAATGATCACCTTAAAAATGCAATACTATACTATGAGCGTGGGTTCTATTTATTAAACAACAGGTACCATGGTATCAACCTGGCTTTCCTTTTAAACACCCGTGCAAATTCATCCGTTTTCACCAGTAAGGAAGATAAAATAGCCGATATGATTTGGGCAAATCGCATTCGCCGCGATGTACTTGCAATGTGCGAGAAAGAACTAAATGAGTTAAGGCAGCGAATGACTCAGCCGGGTGAAAATATGACATCTGCTAATGGGCAGGATTTGTTGGCTAACCAATTGGAAGCGCAAAACGAACAGCTTTTCTGGATTTATGTAAATAAAGCGGAAGCACACTTTGGGCTGGATGAAATGGAGGAATATAAAACAGCTAAAGAGGCTGCAAAACAAGTTCCGGTGGAACCGTGGATGCTAAATTCATTTGAAAAGCAGGTAACAGTTATTAGAGAAATCATGGGTAGATATGGCGATCTTTTAAATCCGCAGTGGCATGGTAATCTTGCCTGATATACCTACGTTTACATTGGTAACTGCATTTGCTTTTCATAGGTTTTGTATTAAGATTGATTTACAACCATTAAATTCTTCGTTTTATGATTACAAGCGGTGCAAAGAATAATATGCGCAAGAATATTTTTATCAGCTACCGTGTGCAGGATACGGCTGGCGAAACGGGACGACTTGTAGATTCCTTAAAGCAATCGTTTGAGGAAGACCAGATTTTTATGGACATCGATAAATTGGAGCCGGGTGTAGACTTTACAAAGGTGATTTCAAAATCGTTGGAGTCGTGTGATGTAATGCTTGCCATTATTGGCCCTAATTGGGCAGGTAGTAAAAACGCCGCCGGTGTAAGCCGCATTAACCTGCCAAACGATTGGGTACGCCTTGAATTATCAACCGCTCTGAAAAGAGATATAAGGGTGGTGCCGGTTTTAGTAGACGGCGCAACCCTGCCGGACGAGGAAGAGTTGCCCGAAGACCTGCATAGTTTGCTGCGAAGACAAACCCATGAGATAAGCAATAAAAGATGGCGCTACGATACCGAGCAACTGGTGGCTTTTTTGCAGCAATCCATTGGCATACAAACAAAAAAAATTGCCACTGTACAACAGCCGCGTACCAGTGGTATGC
This sequence comes from Segetibacter sp., assembly GCA_031424735.1. Taxonomy (GTDB): domain Bacteria; phylum Bacteroidota; class Bacteroidia; order Chitinophagales; family Chitinophagaceae; genus Segetibacter. The sequence continues at coordinate 18,743 of JANPIA010000251.1, read as the reverse complement.
AAGTTTGGGTTAAAGCATTAATTGGCGGGTTAGCATTTTTAGGTTTGATATTGATTGTTGCACTTGTTATGGACCAGGGTAGCAAAAAAGAGGAGGTAAAACCGGAACCCACCAATGTTTACACAGAACCAAACAAAGATCCAGTAAAACTGGTTGATCCTGAACCAGCACCGGTAGTAGAAGAACCCGAGCAACCGGCACGAGTTGATGGCAACTGGTACGAAGCATCGTCGGGCATAACGATTGCGATTTCGCAGCAGGGGGCCAACATGGGGGTGCTCACCTATTTTAACGGGCAAAACACGGGCTCTGGTTCAGGTACCGTAACCGGAAACAGGCTAAGGTTCAGGGTGCAAACTTTTTACCCTGTGGTGGTGATAGACGGAACGGGCGAAATATCGAATGATGGTTCTACTATGGAGGGTAATGTAACCACCACCAATAACGGAGCCACTTTAACCTTACCATTTTCGTGGGTGCGGCAATAACAGTAACTGCCGAAAAATGGGATTAGGAAGGCAACCAGGAAATGTATAGGGAGACACCATGAAAGCCTGCGCCAATCGCCAATGTAGTTGATGGCAAATCAATATCACTCAAAGCGTATTAATTTCAAGAATAATAATTTTGGCACCGCGTTTTTTTGCCTGCTTCACCATATGTTCTGTTCCGCCGGCACCATCGCCGCCTTTACCATCCCATACCGAAACAAGGGTCATTTGGATACCGCCGCACGAGAGCGCACTGTTGAGCATCCACAAATTGTTACGCTCCCAAATACTATAGTTATTTATTTTTTGAAGCCACTTGGGTAGCTCTTTTGTAGCAGATAAAATTCGCCGTGGTATTTTTCTATAGAGCTCATCAAACCTATCCACCCAATGCGAACCGGCAAAGTCCACCGACTCCTGTATAAATAGTTCGCGGGGCAAAGCGAGGTAGAGATCGTGGTCTATACCAAGTTCAACACACACTTCATGAAACAAAATATCGCCGCCACATGCACCGCCCGCAATGCCTTTCAAATTGTTGCCGTGCTTCTCCTTTTCCTTCATCACTACCTCCCTGATGGCGGCTTTTACATTGGCTTCTTTTGTTGGAGGAAACCTCGGTTCGGTACGGCCTGGTTTATCTATCATATGACCCGTAAACAACAGGTAATGCCGTGTATCATCTTCAAAAACTTTTGAGTTAACAAATGCTTCCAGTGCAGCTTTTACATTTTCTGTTTGCACGCCCAACTCCTGGTAAATAAGCAATTGTCTTTTAGCAGATTCAAAATTTAGATCCGATGCTTCATCAATAATTTTCTGGTATAAGCCGCCAACTCTTAATGGCTTTAACGAAGTAAGACAGGCAAGATCTGCTTCGGTCATGTTTACCCAGGCATCCTGTTTTTCAGATGCTGGTGTTCGACTTCGTTTTGCTTCAATGGATGCCTGCACTATAACGGCTAACTTTTGCGACCGGGCTTTGTACTTGCGCAGTACCTCGGCGGCTTCATCGTCCGCATCAAACTCAACAACCCAAATGTCGGGCATAGTTTCTGCCAGCGATATAATAGTAGTAAGTAGTCCCAGCGCATTGATACCCGAATAAAAATGGTTGAGGTCTTCATTAAAAGCACGTTCGTATTCCTTATAAGCATCTAATAAAAAAGTGGATTGCAATGCTTTTTTACGGTGATTATGATCCGGTGAATTTTTCCATGTGTCTATCCATCTTGCTTTTGCATTTCTACCTTTCAACGAAAATATTTCCGCTTTTTTATTACTGTCTAATTTAGTAGAGTTAGTTAGTAACCTTTCAATGGCGAGGTCTGATTTTGTAAGAAGTTCCATTGCTGTTGCGGCATTGTTGTTTGCTTCACTTTCTGCAAGGCGCTGATAAATAGTTGCCAGCCGGTCGTTTGCTTCCAGGTCGTTTGCATAACGGTCTCTCACTTTTTCCCAAAACATCCCGGATGCTTCAAAATCTTTTAATTGGAACAAAGCTTCTGCAACACTGCGCAATGCCGGCATTTCCCAGGCAAAGCCACCTGCCTCAGAAGCCAGCAGTGAAAGCTTCCCTGCTTGTTTTCCCGCTTTTGCCAATTCTACTTCTTCGCCAAAGCCGGCAGGTATTACCAACAATTTTTCAGGGTTCTGTGCTTCCAGTTTGGGCAGCATGTAAAATACCGGGCTATCCGCTTTTTCTGAAAGCATGGTTGCTTTTAAACCACTGATTAATTCGTTCAATGCCGCCGCCGGATCGTTTGCAGGGTAATCTAAGTAGCGATCCGTTTTAAGATCAAACGGTATCTCATCTTTTTTGCAGCGTATCAAAAAAGTTTTTTTATCGCGAAGCGCATGGCGTATTCCCAACTCATAAAACACGTTGGCGTTGTGTATGCTCAGGTCGGCAATCACCAGGTCGGCAAGCAGCAGTTGTGCAAACATGTCTTCCCGTATGTTTCCCTGCTCCATAATGGAAGCGGTGGTGCTGCCAGGTATACCCAACTGTTTTAATGCAGGTTGAATTAATAGCTCATCCACTTTATCAAAATCGACTTCCTGTTTTGTACCAAACGGGCGAACAATGAATGCAAGCATAAATGCGGTTGTGTAATGAGTTGGGTTTAGAAGATGCCGTGGAGAGACGTTGAAAAATGCGCTTATACAAACGATCCGAAGTGTTGCATGGAAACTTGTTTTTTGCCAAACGCTTTACCAACCTCCCTTAGCTCGTTTATATATTTTACCGAGTCCATTTCGCGTACATGATCGGATTCTATATGCCTTAAACCAATATCATTTAAAGCTTCCTGGCTGAGGTCGGCATTGTACCGGGCATACAAAAAATGACGTTTGGTATCCTGCGCCAGGTCATACACATTTCCCTGTTCATCCATGGGTATCATGTCTTTCAATTCTTTATCTATTGGCGCACCAAATGTGCACCTGCCAATGGTTCTGCAATTAATGTCCTGGTCTACCTGCATAGCATACATCAGGTTAGTGGGTAAGCCTTTTAGCGAACCCAGCAGGTTATTGTACTCGCCGGTAGTGGGGGCGGAGCCTGTACCCACGCTAATGATAAGCAGTTTGTTTTCGCCTACCTCCCAATTTAATTTATAGGCAGGCTGGGTAGCCATACGGTACATTAAAAAAGATGGGTTGTTGTAAGGTGTTACGCCACCATCTACAAACACAAATGTTTTAGAGGGATCATTCGGATCCCATTGCAATGTTTCGGGCGGAAAGTAAACCGGTGCCGCTGTACTTGCCCTTACTAATTGGTGAAGTTTTATCTGGCTGTTACAATCCTGCCGTGTTCTATCGTTGTATTTTGCCAATGGGTTGTTGCTAATTGGCCATGGCGAATCGGTGGTACGGTTCATAGCAACCACCAGCAGCAGCGAAAGAAATTTTCCATTAGTGACATCCATGGTGGTATCCTCACCAAAAGTTTGTTTCAGCATTTTGATGAGCGGACCGGATTCGTACAATGATTTCCATTGCTTGAAAAGAAAATTTTTGTCGAACATATCCTTTCCTTTCTGCACATAAAAATCAAGTAGTTCCTGCACAGACATGCCGATGGATAAACCTGCAGCGATAATAGCGCCCGTGCTGGTGCCACCTATATAATCGAAGTAATGTGCAAGCCTGAAGTCGTTGCCTTTACCTAGTTTTTGTTTCAGTTGCTGTTCAATTTCGGCAAGAATTTCCAGTGTGAGAACGCCGCGAATTCCGCCACCATCCAGCGAAAGAATTTTGCGTGGCTGCTGTTTTTCAAAGCGATCTGCTAAAGGTCCCCAGGTTGACATATGGCGAATTTTTTAGGTGATAGAATAATTGAAAACTTCCTTTAAGTTATAAACAAAAACTGCCTGAACAAAACGGGGCAGTGGTAGACGTGCAATATATTTTAAAATGCAATTGCATGATTCTCACGAAACAATCTTGTGCGATGCAACTATTAAAATCATTTGTTTCAACGCTTTTGCGTTTATTAAATAATAGTTGATAGTTTTAGAAACCAACCGCTAATCTATATTAAATGAGAAACACATTTTTGTGCCTGCTTTTTATAGGTGCCTGTTACACTTCCATCGCGCAGCAAAACAGGATTGACGAACTTTCAAAACGAATAGCCTCCGCCACAACGCCTGTTGATAAAGCGAAGCTTTTATTATTGCGCAGCCGGTTAGTTTCCATGCAAAATTTGGAGAATGCATTTGCAGATGCACAACAGGCACTGGCTATTTACCAGCAAGATGAAAATAAGGAAGGCGAAGTGGAGGCTTACCTGAATTTATCTGGCATTTACAACAGGCAAAATAAATTGGACTTTGCATTACACATCGATTCTGTTTCGTATAACCTATCCCGGCAAATAAATTATAAAAGTGGAACCGCCCATTCATGCAGCAATCTTGCACGAAGCATGCAACAAAAAGGAAATTTAGCAGAAGCGAAAAAAATGCTGATTAAATGTGTGAACCTGTTTGAGGAAGCAGGTTTGCAAACCGAGTTGCCCGATATTTATAATCGGCTGGGTGGTGTGTACACGAGGCTTTCCGAATTTAAAATGGCATTTGAAACATTGGACAAAGGGATTGCGATGGCAAGATCGGCAAAGATGGACCGGCCATTAGCAAGTTTGTACATGGCACAGGGAAATGCGTTTTCTCAAACAACGCAGTACGATAAGGCCACGATACATCAATTGGAAGCACTTAAAATTTATGAGCGGCTGAACGACCAACGTAGTATTGGTATCTTGTTCATGAATATGTCGGGCACTTATAGTGCCGCTGGGCATACACACCTTGCTCTTGAAAATTTATTGAAGGCTGTTCAAATAATAAAACAGCAGAATAACCCTATTATAATGGCAGGGGTATACGGAAATTTAGGCAACCTGTACAGTCGTATTGCTAAGTTTGATTCAGCATTTTATTATCAAAACCGTGCGCTGGATATTTCGTTGCAGGCAAAGGATAAAAAAGGAGAAGCTTTTGCTTACAGTAACCTTGGCTCAATCATGCTGGATGAGGGTAAACCCGGGGAGGCACTTGGCTATTTTAAAAAAGCACAAGCGCTTGATTTTAACATCAAATCAAACAGGCATAAAGCATCGTTATTAAACAAAATGGGTGTTGCACTAACCCTCTCAAACAGGCATGCGGAGGCGGAAAAATATTTACTGCAGGCACTGTCCTTCATTAAAAACGATTCATCAAAAATTGCTCCTTCCATATTTAGAAGTTTGTCTGAACACTATAGACAAATCGGGCGGTTTGAAGAAGCATTGGCATATCAATCAAAGTATTTAGCCTATCGCGATACCATATTACACGAAGGAGAGGTTACAAATATTTTAAAGTCGCAGCAGCAGTACGAAATTGAAAAACGCGATGCTCAAACCAAAGCTGAGAAAGACCAGAAAGATTTCAGCCGTTTGCAGGTTGCCAACCGAAATAAAACAATCTGGTTACTTGCTTCATTGATTGCGTTGCTGGTTGTGCTTGGGGCTTTTTTATTCTATCGTTACCGCCTTCGCCAGGTATTGAAAGTTGACAAAATGCGTAAGAAAATATCAGGCGATCTGCACGACGATATTGGTTCAACATTAAGCAGTATCAACATCTATTCGGAGCTTGCTAAAACGGATAAGGACAATCATGAATACTTGAATTTTATTCAGCAGCATACCCAATCTATTTTAAGCAGCCTCGATGAATTGGTTTGGAGCATCAACCCTAAAAACGACAACATAGATGTGTTGATTGAAAGGATGCGTTCATTTGCTTTGCCTTTGTTGGAAGCGCGCAAAATAAAAACAGAATTTATTTTTGAATCAGAGGGGAATAGTGGCCAAATTTCGCTGGAACAACGTACCAATTTATACTTTGCATTTAAAGAAATGATCAATAACGTGGTAAAACATGCCGACAGTAATCAATGTATTGTAAAGGTTATACAGAAGAAACATAATTTTTGCATAGAGGTGTCGGATAACGGCAAGGGTTTTTTATTAGGGCACATTAATGGGCAACGCAACGGGTTAAAAAACTTAAAAGAACGGGCTGAAGCAGGACATGGTTCGTTTAAAATAGACACACAAACTGGTGCAGGAACCCGGCTGACGTTTCAAACAAATTTTAAATAGCATAAATATGCTATAGGAATACATCTATGTTATGTTTTTCTTTAGGCCCCAATGATTAGAGTAGCCATCATAGAAGACAATGTTGCCTATCGCAAAGCGCTGGAAACGCTGATAAGTAAAACCGACGACCTTGAAATAGTTTATACTGCATCGGATTGCAATACCCTCGGTGAAACCGTTGCCATTATTAAACCCGATGTTGTAATAATGGATATTGAAATGCCAGGTCTAACAGGCATACAAGGTGTACGAATTGTAAGGGAACATTCAGCTGGTACCAATGTATTTATGCTTACCGTTTTTGAAGATGAACAGAATATTTTTGAATCGATAAAAGCCGGTGCATTGGGGTACATGCTTAAAAAAGACCCGCCCGATGAAATTTTAAATGCGGTTAGAAAAGTGTACAAAGGCGAATCAATCATGAATGGTAAAGTAGCCCGTAAAGTGCTGGAGTATTATTTAAAAATGCCTGCTCCAAAGCAATCTGTAGACGAGTACAATTTGACAGTTAGGGAAAAGGAAATACTCGAGCTTTTAAAAAGCGGACTTTCATATAAAGACATTGCCTCGCACTGCTTCATTAGTATCGACACGGTTTTCTCGCACATACGGAAGATATACTCCAAACTTAACGTTCATTCCCGGTCTGAAATTTCTGCAAAGTTTGGTTGAGGTTATTTCATTCGTCAACTTTTTGTTTCGTTGGTAAAATCACATAAACCTGCTATAGCTTTTCATTAAATTTTGCTACAACTTTGTTTCAAGTCAATGGGGGTTGATTTGTAAAAGCTCTTCTTTAGGGAGGAGCTTTTTTCATTTTGCATATATCCTCAAATAAATTTTAACGAAGTGCCGCAATTTATAAATCACATAAACCTGCTATTGTAACCAGGTTAATTATTAAACAATTTTGATACTTGAAAGATGCCTTCAAAAACTAACTTATGAAAAGCGTATACACGAATATCTCCTCCTGCAATTCCCAATTATTGTTCGCGGCCTTACAGAAGTTACTTTTCATATCAGCAACTGAATAGCCAGATACCAAATGGTATCAAAACCTGCTATTATCATTTTTTTCAACCTAAAATTCTTATAACAACAAACTTTTATAAAATGAAAAAGTTTACACTTCTAACCTTGTTTCTTCTTTCTATTCAGGCGGTTTTTTGTCAAAATCCATGGCTGCTAAAAGATGTTTATCCGGGGGCTACCGGCAGCGGCATCCAGGAAATTGTAAAAACAAGTGGCTATACTTTTTTTACCGCAGAGGACGATGATGCGGATGCAAATCGTGGTTTGTATCGCACCGATGGTACACCAACGGGAACACTGAAATTAAACATGGTGTACACGGGATACAACAGCAATAAAGCTGATAAACTTACTGCACTGGGCAATAAGGTAATATTTGCCGGGGACAACTTCAGCCCCGGTTATGGCGAGATTTGGGCGAGTGATGGTACACAGGCTGGCACTATTGCATTGGAGCGCTTTCAGCCAGCGGTAAGCAGCAGAGGCCCTGTGTTTGAATTGGCAGCTATGAATGGTTATGTGTATTATGGGGTAGTGAATACTAACAATAAAACCCAGATAAGAAGAACCGATGGAACCGCTGCCGGTACATCGCTGGTGTACGAATTCAGCAGCTAGACAACCGCACCAGAGATAGGATTGTGTAAAGCCATTAATGGTGTTTTATATTTTAATGTTTACGATGCAAATGGAGTGGGAAATGATATGGTTTGGCGAAGTGATGGAACTGCTACAGGTACTTACCAGTTGCGGGATATGGGTGCAGATTTTTTTATGATGGGTAATTTTATGGAACCCGTTAACGGGAGTATTTGCTTTATGGCAGGCCGCATCAACCAGGCTAATTTTGCTAACTCTACCGCCGTGTTGTTCAAACCGACGGAACCCCTGCCGGAACAGTTCCTCTGTACGACTTTGGCGTTTATAATAATAACCTTTATACTGCTTACACTGTTTTGGATAACACACTGTACTTTTCAGCATTTGAAGGCGTTAACGGTAAAGAACTCTGGAAAACAGACGGTACTGCCGCGGGCACCGTTTTAGCTGCTGACATTGTACCCGGCAATTTAAGTTCCGTACCACAAAACCTCACCGCATTCAAAAACCAGCTTTATATGTCGGCGCGAATAGGTGGCGTGTATAAATTTTATAAGCTCGATGGTTTGGTACCAGTGATGGTGAAGGATATCATCCCCGTAAATGGTAACAATGGAATTTCCGCTTTTGCCATTTCGAATAACACCCTTGTTTTTGCAGCCTCAAACGCTGCAAGTGGAACTGAATTGTGGATATCGGATGGTACCGAAGGCAATACCCTGCAGGTTGCAGAGTTGAACCCAGGAGCGGCAGGGTCATCTCCCCAAAAATTTACACCTGGAAATAAAGTATTTTTTACTGCCCAAAACGGTGTTATTGGTTCCGAGATATTTGTGTATGACAATACAGATGGTATTGCTGGTCTGCATAAAATTTATGTAAACGACAACAATACCGCCGGCGACCAGTTTACTTCTGCAGTTGGTAACAATGCAAATCAAGGTACAAAGGCCACACCTGTAGCAACTATTGGCTATGCTGTTTCAATTGCGCAACCAAATGATACGATTGTAGTAGACGCAGGTATTTTTCCGGAACAGGTAATTGTTGATAAAGGCATAACCATTGTTGGTGCAGGTCAAAACCTCACCTCCGTCATCTCACCTTCCACCACTCTTATACCGGCACCGGGATCTTTTACAGAAATAGCTTTGATTGAAACTACCCAGGGAATTGGCGATGTACACGTCAGGAATATTTCAGTAACAGTTAGTAACAGCAATCCATCGCAATGTATAATTATCCAAAGCGGAGGCAGTGTAAAAAATTGTAAACTGCTTAATGGTAACCAGGGAGTTTTCTTTAGAGTAGAGTCCGCAATAAAAAATGCAGTATTAGAAAACAACCAGATCAACGTACCCTATATAGGCGTAAACTGCCAGGGAAGCGGATTAACAGCAACGCTTACCAACAACGTCATCAACGCCAATAATCCCGGATTTTCTGCAGGTGTTTTTGCCGGGCTTGATTTTGGGCCTTTAGTTCAATTAACTGTTACTGGAAATTTGATCAGCGATTATGCAACCTATGGTTTACTCGCTAATAGTTATAATTCAAATATCAATCAAAATAGCATTATGGGTTTGGGCGGAAAGGCGATTGAAAGAAACAGTGGCAATATACCCAACGCAACCTGCAACTGGTATGGAACTAAAGAAGCAGAGTTAATTGCTTCAAAAATAGGAGGGGTTATCAACTACATTCCGTGGTTAACCGAAGGTACCGATGCAGATGCAAGCGTAATTGGTTTTCAACCTGCAGCAAACACCTGCAATGGAAGACAAAACAAATTTTATGTAAACGATAATAACCAGGTTGGGGATGTGTTTACGACTGCAGTTGGTAATAATGCAAATAATGGTTTTTCATCGAAACCTTTCGCAACTATTGAGTACGCGATCTCAATTGCACAGGCTGGGGATTTTATTTTTGTGGATGCGGGCACCCATAATTTGCCAGACATTGGTATAACAAAAGCGTTAACGTTTGTTGGGCCCAATTATCAAACATCGCCAAACAACCCGGCCGATAAATTACTGGGTAATGTTGCAAGAAATGCGGAAGCAATCATCACCGGGTCTACTATCAGTATTTTAAGCAACGATCTTTCCTTTGAAGGTTTCACCTTCGATCCCGGAAATAAATTTGCATTTGCCCTCTTCAATAACGCTACAACCAGTAACGATTTTGGAAACTTCCGTTACACAAAAAATATTTTAAAGATCAGGACTATAACCAACAACAGCCAGTTTTCGCTTGTAGGCAAGTTTGTTGCATCTCCGGCATCGCCTGTTACATCCGGTTATTATTTTATTGATAACCGGTTTGAGAAAATTACGACTGTTGCGGGTAGTACACTTCAGTTTGCATTTATTAAGAATATTGAAGTGACAAACAATTCTTTTGTTACACCCAGAAACACTGTAAGGTCGCAACAAGCAGTTTTGCTGGGTACTGCCGGTTTAATTGATGGGCTTACTTTCTCTAACAATACGGTAGATAATGCCTCTGTAGCGGTTGGCGGTAACAGGATAGCAGGTGCTGTTATCAAAGGCAACAGAATTGACAATACCGACCTCGCGTTCAATAATGCCGGCACTATGCCCGAGGCATCGGTTATTGAAATAAGTAATAACTCAATGGTGAATACAACCGGGGGCAGCCCCTTTATGTTGTACAACCGTACAGGTACTTCCAACCCCGGCACCATCAATACGCTTACGTTTGAAAACAATGTAATAAGCGGCGTGCCTGTGCCTGGAAGAACGGGCCAGTTAATAGGCTCTATCAACGTTACGTTCAATAATTCTGTGCTGAATCCAAATGTGATTATTCGCGGAAATAAAATTGCGTACTCAGGCGACTTCAGTCTTATCCAAAGCCATAATATAAGGGCGATTAGTCTAAGGGGAAATCTTGCAAAAGTTACGGTGGAGAACAATGAACTAACACTGGATAAAACGGTAGAGATGTTACCAATACCTTCTCCCGCTTTTGTAGAAAACCCTGGCATAACACTCAATACAGAATGGAGTTCCAATGCATATATGCCAGCCAATGCCATCATCAATATTAAAAACAACAAGATGCATGGCTACAGGCAGTCGGTTGCGTTTTATGATGGGGTAAATACGGGTAGAACTTCATACGTCGGCTATGGCAACATACCTACCGGTGCTATGGTGAACATTAACGATAATAGTTTTACAGGAGATGCAATATCAATTAACAGCGGCTCCGTTGGTGAGATGATCAATGCAACCTGTAACTGGTACGGTTCTGCAGCTTACCAGGCTATTACATCAAAAGTATCGGAAGCTACCGTAAACAATATTCCCTGGTTGAGCTCAGGTACGGATAATGAAGATGCTGCCACAGGTTTTCAGCCGCAGACGGAAAGTTGTACGGGTACACCGGCAGATGCAGACATTGTATCAGCAGCCAATATTACCTGTAACGGCGCTGCCAATGGAGTAATTGATGTATTGGTTGAAGAAGGTGTGGCACCCTTCTCCTATGCCTGGTCAAAAGATGGAGTTGCGGGTTTTAGCACAACAGAGGACCTTGCAAATCTCTCACCGGGTTATTATGAGCTGGTGGTTACAGATGCGAACGGTTCGGTTGATAAAGTGTTTGTTACTATTACGGAGCCACCGGTTTTAATTAATTCCATAAGCGGCACTAATGTAAGTTGCTTCGGAGGCAACAACGGTTCAGCGACAGTGATTCCTTCCGGAGGTACATTGCCCAACACGTTCTTATGGAGCAACGGCGGTACAACCACTACCATCAGCAACCTTGCAGCGGGTAATTATTCCGTTACTATAACGGATGCAAATGGTTGTACTACTAGCAACAATCATCTTGTTACACAACCTATGTTGTTGGCGTTAGCAATGAGTGGTAACGAAGCAATTTGTAATGGCACGGCAACGGCAACGCCATCTGGCGGTATTGCACCTTATAGCTATTTATGGAACAATGGGCTGGCAACGCAAACCATTAACGTACCCAAAGGAAATTACACTGTAACTGTAACCGATGCCAATGGCTGTAAGGTAACCGGTACTCATGCTATAACAGGCGACTCGCGTTTAAATCCAACCGTGCAAATAATTGATGTTAATTGCTTTGGCGGTTCTGATGGTAGCATAACCATTACGGGTTCTTCAGGCATAGCTCCGTTCAGCTATAATATTAACGGAAGCCCATTTGTGAGCGGTAATGTTTTTACCGGGTTAACCGCAGGCGCTTACATCATTGGGGTAAAAGATACGAATGGCTGTACCGATTTTGTAACAAAAGCGGTGAGCCAGCCGGATGCGTTGGTAGTGCTTGTGAGCAGTATTCAACCCACTTGTTTTGGAACTTCTGCGGGCGCAATCAATGTTTCTGTTTCAGGTGGCTCAGGTGGTTTAATTTACAATTGGACCGGACCCAATGGCTTCACTTCAATACAAAAAAATATAAAGAACCTTGCCGCCGGAAGTTATACATTGGTTAGTACCGACTGCAAGGAATGTACTTCTGGTTTAACTGCAGTTGTCAGCCTTTACAACGAGGTTGTTGTGAATGCAGCTGTTATAAATATCGCCTGCCGTGGAACCAATAATGGTGCAATCAACCTTACCCTTTCCGGTGGAACGGGGGCCGGTTTCTCTTTTAAATGGAGCAACGGCGCAATCGCAGAGGACTTGGTTAACCTAGGCAATGGTAACTACACCGTTGTTGCTACCGATTCTTTGAGCGGTTGCACTATTACCCGATCGTTCACCATTACACAACCTGCCGCAGGATTAAATGTTGGTGCCGGGCGCACCAATGTAATAGGATGCACCAGCATGGGTACCATTACAGCTGGCGCTACCGGCGGAACATTGCCTTACCAATTTTCACTTAATGGAACCAGCTATCAAACATCAGCCTCATTTACCGGCTTGGCTGGTGGTAACTACACACTTTGGGTGAAAGATGCTAACGGATGCACCAATACGAAAGCGGTTACAATAACCGATAACGGTACAGATGAGTACGAAGGAAACAATGCTAAAAACCAGTCGAAGCCTATAACAATTGGTAACACCGTTTCGGCACGCCTTGCACTGGCAACCGACGTGGCAGACTGGTTTAAGTTTACAACGCCAGCCGGTGTAACAGCAACTTATTCCGTTACTATGCTTCATCCTTCTGTTGGCTATACTTACAATGTTTATCCGGCAGCAAACAACAGTGCGGCACTTGTACCCGCTGGAACCTCTGCAACTTCCAAAAGTTATACACTGGCAGGTAACACAACCTACTATATACAGGTAACCGGTCCATTGTCGTACAATTGTTACAACTTGCTTGTTGCATTACCGGGTGTAATGACAATGGCTAACATGAGCAGCGAGAAAGACAGGATGGAAACAATGGCGGATAATTTAACGGCAACGGCTTATCCCAATCCGCACCAGGGAACTTTCAATCTACATATTGTATCAGCTGAAGATGGCATTGCTGAAATTGAATTTTATAATAGCAATGGTCAAAAGTTTTTGGTAAGAAAGGCCGTTGTAAATAAAGGGTCGAACCTGGTTCCGTTCATGGGTATAAAATATCCTGTGATAATGTATAGAATTTTAGTGGGCAAGCGAATGGTGAGTGGAAAAATAATAGCGGCAAATTAATAGTGGTAACCCATATGTTATGATATACTGCTGGCGAAAGTCAGCAGTATTTTTTTTTAGCACATCCCCACATTTATATTAGAATTACTACATGTTAGGGTAGAAGCTCACTTCTTTAATGGGTTACCATTTTCAATAAAAAATATATACGGTGGCAGCTTGCCATATAAGTAAATTTGTACCCGCATTTCTGCAAAGTTTATGCGGGTGAAAGTGCATCAAAAATTTCGGGACGTAAAAGAAAGCTTGATACAAGAATATTATATGACAGCGGAACACCAGCGGTTAGCAGACAATGCGGTAAAAGAAAATCCTTTAGAGCAATGGGGACCTTACCTGAGTGAGCGCCAGTGGGGAACTGTGCGGGAAGATTATAGCCCATATGGCGATGCCTGGAATTATTTTCCATACGATCATGCTCACTGCAGGTCGTACATCTGGGGCGAAGATGGACTGGCCGGCATATCAGATTATTTTCAGAACCTGTGTTTTGCTATTTCGCTTTGGAATGGCAAAGACCCGATACTGAAGGAAAGGCTTTACGGGTTAGGTAACAACGATGGTAATCATGGAGAAGATGTAAAGGAATTGTATTATTACCTCGATAACATTCCGTCTCACTTTTACATGGAATACCTGTATAAATACCCGCAGCAGGCTTTCCCGTACGAGGCATTAAAAACCGAGAATAAAAACCGGACAAAGGAAGACCCTGAATACGAGATACTGGACACGGGTGTTTTCGATAATCATCAATATTTTGATGTAACGGCTACCTACGCAAAGCAAACTTCGCAGGATATTTTTATCAGGATCAATATCCACAACCGCTTTTCAAAAAGTGCAGACATTACCATATTACCTACGCTTTGGTTTTATAACCGCCTTAGCAATCAAAACCTGGCGCACAAACCTGTAATATCGGCCCACAGTAAAAATGTTGTAAAAGCGTCGCACGAAAGAGTGGGCGATTATTACTTCTATTTTCAACAGCCCAAAGCTTCCCTGTTTACCGAAAATGAAACCAATACTGAAATAGTTCGCGGAATTCCAAACACAACGCCTTTTGTAAAAGATGCGTTTCACCATGCTATCATCAAACGAAAAAATATTGCGGCGTTGCGGCGGAAAAAATCGGGCACCAAGTTCGCACCGGTATATCATTACAACCTTGAAGCAGGCTCGTCCAAAACGCTGTACCTGCGGTTAAGTAACAGCGAATTAGCTGACCCCTTTGAGCACGGTTTCGAAAACATTTTCTTGCACCGAAAAGCAGAAGCGGATGAGTTTTATAAAGCGATTCTTCCTGCCGATATCAGCGATGATTTGCTGAACATTCAAAGGCAGGCGCTTGCAGGTTTATTATGGAGCAAACAGTACTATCATTATGATGTGGAGCGATGGCTTACTACCAGCGATGGCATCACCGAAGTAAATGCCGGAAAACTGCATGGTCGCAACAATGAATGGAAACATCTTAAAAACCAGGACATCATTTTAATGCCCGATAAATGGGAATATCCGTGGTATGCCGCCTGGGATTTGGCTTTTCATTGCATACCCATGGCAAAGCTCGATCCTGAATTTGCCAAACATCAACTGTTGCTGATAATGCGGGAATGGTATATGAAGCCCGACGGTCAGTTGCCAGCATACGAATGGCATTTTAGCGATGTGAATCCGCCCGTACAAGCATGGGCGGCCTTGCAGGTTTACCGCATTGAGAAAACTGCGAAAGGTACCGGTGATGTTTCCTTTTTAAAAAAAATATTTCATAAACTCATCATCAATTTTACCTGGTGGATCAACCGGAAAGATGCTGCCGGTAACAACATTTTCCAGGGTGGATTTTTAGGTCTGGATAACATAGGTGTATTTAATCGAAGCATTGAAATGCCCGATTCCATGCGGCTTGAGCAGGCGGATGGCACAAGTTGGATGGGAATGTATGCTTTGAACATGATGGAAATGGCGTTGGAAATTTCAATGCACGATACCTCGTTTGAAGATACGGCTACCAAGTTTTTTGAACACTTTGTATTAATAGCAGAAGCGTTAAATCAGCAGGGTTTATGGAATGAAGAAGACCAGTTTTTTTACGATACGCTTACCGTTTTTCATGCCACCCCAATACAACTGCGCATCCAGTCGATTGTAGGACTAACTACTTTGTTTGCGGTAGCGATCATAGAAAATAAAGTGTTTGAACACCTGCCCGATTTTAAAAAACGAAGTTCGTGGTTGGAAAAATACCGGCTGAAAAACAACCGGTTTTGGCCAAATGAAGAACATGCTGAAAGAGGCAAAACTTTGTTATCGCTTGTTCAGCAAAACAGGTTGAAAAATATATTGGAAAGGCTTTTGAACGAAGATGAATTTCTTTCACCGGGCGGCATAAGGGCGTTGTCAAAATACCACGAAAAAAATCCATACCAGGTTAACATCGACCATGTAGATTATACCATTCAATACGATCCCGGCGATTCAACTTCCAACCTGTTCGGCGGTAACAGTAATTGGCGCGGACCCGTTTGGATTCCCATCAATTATATCATCATTCAATCCATACGCAGGTACGGCGAATTTTACGGCGATGGCTTATTGGTTAAATGCCCCGCAGGCTCCGGTAAAACAATGAACCTGCAGCAGGTTGCCGATGAACTTACGCATCGCGTAGTAAGTCTGTTTCAAAAAGATGATAAACAAAACCGCCGCATCCACGGCACTTACAACTGGTTTTACGAGCAGCCCGGCAACGAACACCTGCTGCTATTTTACGAATATTTTCATGGAGATAATGGCAATGGTTTAGGCGCCAGTCATCAAACCGGTTGGACGTCGTTGGTTTCGCAATTGATCAGCGAATTGTACGAGCGTCCGCGCCATTATTAGTTAATAGTTACTCTCTTTTTAGCTGCTTCTATAACGGACCATTGTTTATTGATTCGCCCTTTCATTACTTTCTTCTTCTTGTTCTTCGCCTAACTGGCACAGCGTTCTTTACTACACAGGTGTTTAGTTGCTACATGGTGAACTAAACGGGTTACTCTTTAATAAAATGTGCAGATCGTTCAGTTCATCATTCAATTTAGTTTTATGGTCTTTTATTTCGATATTGCATTCCTTAAATTTTGAAATCAAAAAACTATACATCATGTCAGTTGTACTCGGCGATAAGGAATATTTTAAAGGTATTGACCTGGTTAAATATGAAGGTCCGGAGTCCGATAATCCCTTAGCCTTCCGGTGGTATGATGAGAATAAGATTGTGGCGGGCAAAACCCTGAAAGATCATTTTAAATTTTCGTGCGCCTACTGGCATTCGTTTGTAAACGATGGCAGCGATCCTTTTGGCGGACCTACCCATGTTTTTGAATGGAACCAAAAAACCGATGCAGTTGCAAGGGCAAAAGATAAAATGGATGCCGCTTTTGAATTTATCACCAAAATGAATTTGCCCTACTATTGTTTTCACGATGTGGATGTGGTAGAGTACACCAACGATATTGCGGAGAACGAGCGCCGCCTGCAGGCATTGGTTGATTATGCAAAGGAAAAACAAATGCAAAGCGGCGTTAAGTTGTTATGGGGTACGGCAAATCTTTTTTCGCATAAGCGTTATATGAACGGCGCTTCTACCAACCCCGACTTTCACGTTTTGGCACATGGCGCGGCACAGGTAAAAGCCGCGCTGGATGCAACCATTGCATTAGATGGTGAAAACTATGTTTTTTGGGGCGGACGGGAAGGGTACATGAGTTTGCTTAACACCAATATGAAGAAAGAAAAAGAACACTTTGCACGCTTTCTTCACACTGCAAAAGATTATGCAAGAAGAAACGGTTTTAAGGGCACCTTTTTTATAGAACCCAAACCAATGGAGCCCAGCAAACACCAGTACGATTACGATTGCGAAACGGTGATTGGTTTTTTACGCCAGTACGATCTGTTGGGCGATTTTAAAATTAATATAGAGGTGAACCATGCAACCCTTGCAGGTCACACTTTTGCACACGAGTTACAGGTAGCTGCCGATGCGGGTGTTTTAGGATCGCTGGATGCTAACCGTGGCGATTACCAGAATGGTTGGGATACCGACCAGTTTCCGAACAACCTGCAGGAAATAACAGAAGCGATGCTGGTATTTATTGAGGCAGGCGGCTTACAGGGTGGCGGCGTAAATTTCGATTCTAAAATTCGCCGCAACTCCACCGATGCCATCGATTTGTTTTATGCGCACATAGGTGGTATGGACACGTTTGCAAGAGCTTTTCTTACTGCCGATGCAATCCTGAATAAATCGGATTACCGCAGCTATCGCAACGGGCGATATGCATCTTACAATACTGGAAAGGGACAGGCGTTTGAACAGGGGCAACTGTCATTAGAAGACCTCCGCTTGTATGCCATTGAAAATGGAGAGCCACAGGTGATCAGCGGGCGGCAGGAGTACCTGGAGAATATCATCAACCGTTACATTTAAACGAGGGAACAAAATGCTCAAATCAAATAATCCATTTTCAAAATTAAGAGATGTTGCTGCCAGGTTCGAATGTCCGCACCACTTCGAATAAATTATTGGTTGTGATGATCAGGAATATTATTTGGTGAGTAGGCATTTTTTTTCAGAACGGCTATAAGTTGCCGTACAAGTGAGTGACACAAGAATGCTTAATAGTACCTCAAAAGTTAAGTACATCAATAAAAAAATATCAATCATGTTAATGGAACAAACAATGCGCTGGTATGGACCCAACGATCCTGTAAGCTTAAGCGATATACGGCAGGCGGGTTGTACAGGCGTGGTTACTGCCTTGCATCACGTACCTGTTGGGGATGTATGGACCACCGATGAAATAAACAAACGCAAACAGGAAGTGGAGGCCGCCGGGATGACCTGGACGGTGATTGAAAGTTTGCCAGTGCACGAAGAGATAAAAAAGCAGAACGGTAATTTTAAACTGCATATAGAAAATTATAAAACCAGCCTGCGCAACGTGGCCGCCTGCGACTTAAAAGTAGTGACCTATAACTTTATGCCGATACTGGATTGGATGCGTACAGATATTTATTATACCATGCCCGATGGAAGCAAAGCATTGTATTTTGAGAAGTTTGCTTTTATAGCTTTCGATCTTTTTTTATTGCAACGACCCGGCGCGGAAAATGACTATACTAAAGAAGATGTTGCCAAGGCAAAGGAGCGCCTCGGCACCATGACGGAAACTGAGAAACAAACCCTTTTCAACAATGCATTGCTGGGTTTGCCGGGTAGTGAAG
>JANPIA010000250.1:0-5578 GCA_031424735.1 Segetibacter sp. | reverse complement strand
ATATTGATCAACGGAAAACGGCAGAAAACCGCTTAGCCGAAAGGGAAAATTATTTGCGCACTATTTTAAATACGGAACCTGAATGTGTGAAAATTCTGGGTTTCAATGGCGAACTACTATCGATGAACCCTGCAGGGCTTGCCATAATTGAGGCCGATACGGAAGCGCAGGTTCTAAACCATCAAATGTTGGATCTTATAGATAAAGGTTATAAGTCGGCTTTTAAAAGACTGACAGCAGGTGTATTTAACGATCGACCCGGAACTTTAGAGTTTGAGATCACCGGTCTCAAAGGTGGTCATCGCTGGTTGCAAACCCATGCTGTTCCAATGAAGAATACGAGCGGCGAAATAACTTCCTTATTAGGCGTTACCATGGATATTACCGAACGTAAAAAAGCGGAAGAAAAAATAAAAGAAAGTGAGGCAAAATTCCGTGCATTGGTAACAGCCAGTTCAGACAGCATTTACCGCATGAACCCCGACTGGACGGTGATGAATGAACTGGATGGCCGGGGTTTTATTCCCGATACGGTAAAGCCAAACAGCAACTGGTTTCAGGAATATATTCACGCCAATGACCAGCCCTTTGTGCTGTCGGCTATTAAAGAAGCAATCCGTACAAAAAGCATTTTCGAGTTAGAACACCCTGTTTTGCAGGTGGACGGAACCCTGGGCTGGACATTCTCAAGGGCAGTGCCCCTGTTTGATGCCAGGGGCAATATTGTTGAATGGTTTGGCGCAGCGAGTAATATTACAAAACGTAAAAAAGCCCAAGAGGAAATTTTGCAAAGTCAAATCAGGCTAAATGAGGCACAAACCATTTCACATATAGGAAGCTGGGAGATCGATTTAGAAACCAACACCCACATTTGGTCTGATGAGTTTTACAATATCTTAGGCGTTGCCCGGAAAGATATGCAGCCCTCAGCCGAAGGTTTTTTATCAAGTATACATCCTGACGATTTCAACCGGGTAAAAGAATTAGTAGAGAAAACTTTTGTAACCCTTGAAAGCTCATCGTTTAATGCCAGGGTTTTTACACCGAATGGTAACACCAGGGATATTTACAGCCAGTGGCAATTTGAGTTTGACAAGAACCAAAAACCTTTAAGGTTGTATGGAGTTTTGCAGGACATTACCGAACGCAAAATAGCCGAAGAAAAAATCAAAAATATAAATATCGAATTGGAAGAGAAAGTAAAGCAGCGTACGGCACAGTTGCAGCAGGCCAATAACGAAATGGAAGCCTTTTCCTATTCTGTTTCGCACGACTTGCGTGCGCCATTGCGTGGCATTATTGGTTACACAAGCATACTGGAAGAAGAATACAGCAGCAAGCTGGATGCGGAAGCCAAACGCTTAACCAATGTTATTAAAAGGAATACTTTGCGCATGGGCAATCTTATTGATGACCTGCTTTCATTTTCGCGAACTGGCAGATTGCAACTGGCAAAAACACACGTAAATACAGCCGTACTGGTAAAGGAAATTATACGCGAGGAAACAGAAAAGGATTCGAATAAAAAAATTAGATGGATAATAAACGATTTGCCTTCCATAGATGCAGACACAAACACCCTCCGACAGGTTTGGGTAAATCTTATTTCAAATGCCGTAAAATATTCTTCAAAAAATGATATACCGGTTATAGAAATTGGCTCGGAGATAACAGGTGACGAAATAATATTTCACGTAAAAGACAACGGGGTGGGGTTTGATATAGAATACAGCCATAAATTGTTTAAAGTTTTTCAACGGTTGCATAGCCAGGCTGAATTTGAAGGAACGGGTATTGGGTTAGCAATTGTGCAAAAAATCATTGCTAAACACAATGGGAGGGTTTGGGCAAATGCAAAGCTGGGTAAAGGAGCAAACTTTTATTTTAGTTTGCCGGTTTACAAATACGAAAACATTCTTACTTAACCTTAATATTAAATTTTATGCCATCCGAGTTTGTAGAAATCTTATTGGTTGAGGATAATATGGACGATGCGGAGCTTACCATTCGGGAGCTCAAAAAGCATAATATGGCTAACAGTCTGGTACACGTGGAAGACGGGCAACAAGCCCTCGAATTTATTTTTGGCACCGGCAAATATGGAGACAGAAATATTGACCGACCGCCAAAGCTGGTTTTGCTGGATATACAAATGCCCAAAGTAAACGGCATAGAAGTGCTTGAAAAAATTAAAAGTGATCTTCGTACAAAAGTAATTCCCGTAGTAATACTTACTTCGTCAAAAGAAGACCCGGATATAAAAAGGTGTTATGAGTTGGGTGTTAACAGTTACATAGTAAAACCAGTAAACTTTGAGGCGTTTGCAAGTTCTATTAGAAACCTGGGCTATTACTGGCTGCTTATGAACCAACCACCTGTTTAGTAATCATGCAAAACCGGTTATTAAAAATACTATTGCTGGAGGATGAGGAAGCTGATGCCGAATTGGTTTTACGCCAGTTGAGCAAGGGATCTCTGAACTTTGTTAGTAAAGTAGTAAATACCAAAGAAGATTACATTGCCGCACTGGATCAATTTCGGCCCGACCTTATCTTATCCGACAATTCGTTGCCGCAGTTTAGCGGTTTCGAAGCATTGAAAATTATGTTGCAGCTGCGAGTCCGTATCCCTTTTATTTTGGTAACCGGAACTGTATCGGAACAATTTGCCGCAAGTATTATGAAAGCTGGTGCTGATGACTATATTTTAAAAGACCGGCTAACACGCCTGCCCATGGCTATTATTGCAGCATTAGACAAGCGGCAGTTCCAAATTGAAAAGCAAGTTGCCGAAGAAAAAATAACACAGAGCGAGTTGAAATACCGCACACTCGTTGAAGGTATTACCGACGCATTTATAGCGCTTGACAAACAATGGAATTTTATTTATGTAAATAAACGCGCAGGGCAGTTATTTAATAAGGTACCGCTTAGTTTAACCGGCAAATCAATTTTTAAAGAATTTCCGGAGTTCAAAAATTCGTCGATGCATTTTTCGTACGAAACAGCAATGGCCGCGCAGCAACAACAAACGATTATCGACTATTATAAGCCATTTGAAAGGTGGTTTGAAAGTTATGTGTACCCAACCGAACAGGGTGTTTCTGTTGTTTTTAGAGATATAACTGAATCTTATTTACAAAAGGAAAAAATTAATGAACAAAATGAGGCTTTACGCCAAATTGCCTGGAAACAGTCGCACCTTATGCGAAGCCCGCTGGCAAATTTAAAAGGATTGGTTACTGCGTTAAAAGAAGATAAGTTTAATACAGAATACTACCAGCATATAGAGTCAGAATTGGACAAGCTGGATACGGTAATTAGGGAAATGGTTATCGAATCGTCTTCCATATCCGGTAAAAAATAGTCTCTAAAATTTGCCTGTATTAAATTTGAACGTCCGTTGTCACCTGCATCAAATTTTTTTTAAGTTGTGACAATGATCATGATAGAAACAAATCAATTATTTGCTACCGAATAAAGAACTTCTTTTCATGAACATTACTTACCAATAAAAACTTTTCAACCAATCAAAAAGTCATTAAAAATATTAATTCTTGAAGACAATGAAAACGATGCAGAACTCATTCAGCATTTGTTGAGGAAGAGTTTTTTAGAGCCCTCCCTCAGGGTGGTAATGACAAGCATTGATTTTGTTGACGCATTGGATAACTTTCAGCCGGATGTAATCCTGTCGGATAATGAGCTGCCACAGTTTAGCGCTGCCGAAGCACTTAAAATTGTGCAACAAAAATTGTTGCATATACCCTTTATATTGGTTACCGGTACGGTTTCGGAGGAGTTTGCGGTAGCCGTTATAAAAGCCGGTGCCGACGATTACTTACTTAAAGATAGATTGGCAAGGTTGCCCGCCGCCATCGAATCGGCATTGAAACAAAAACAGGCTGAAAATGACACGTTAGCCGCCGCACTTAAATTGCAGCAAAGCGAGCAGCTTTACCGAAACCTGTTTGAAAACATGCTGCATGGGTTTGCCTACTGCAAGGTCATTTATAGCAATGATGTAGTTTCCGATTTTGTTTTCCTGAACGCCAACAACGAGTTTGAACGCATATTGGCGTTGAATGATATTTCGTTAAGCAAAGCTTCCGAAGTTTTACCCGGCGTTTTACAATCCGATCCTACATACCTGCAATTATTGCATAATGTGGCCACGCATGGCCAGTCGGTTAAGTTTGATACTTACCTGCAACCTAAAGACGTTTGGTTGTCGGCTTCGTTGTACTGCCCGCAGCCCGGTTACTTTGTTGCATTAATAGATGATATATCGGCACGAAAAAAAGGTGAAGCGGCAATTAAAGAAAGCGAAGCACGCGTCCGTAAGATATTTGATTCAAATCTCATCGGTTTTATCTTCTGGAATGCCGGCGGCGAAATTGTAGAAGCCAACGATGCGTTTTTAGACATGGTCGGATATACGCAGCACGACCTGGAGAAAGGCCTGCTGCGGTGGAACGAAATGACACCTCCGGAATATGCCTACCTGGATGTAAAGGGCCTACAGGAAATAGTGGAAACCGGCAGTTGCCAACCTTTCGAAAAGGAATATATACGCAAAGACGGAACACGGGTGCCCATCGTAATTGGGGCAACGTCAATAAGCGATAGTTTTAACGAAAAAGGCGTTTCATTTGTATTGGACATAACGGAGCGAAAAACAGCAGAGAAAAAATTAAAAAGCACCAACGATGAACTGCGCAGTCTTTCTGCCCATCTGCAAAATGTTAGGGAAGAAGAACGGATGCATATAGCCCGCGAAATTCACGACGAACTTGGTCAGCAGCTTACCGGTTTAAAAATGGATGTATCGTGGCTCAATTCAAAGCTTCCACAAAAAAATCAATTAATAACCGATAAGGTTAAAGAGATACTGGAATTGATAGACGATACCGTTAATTCGGTACGGCGTATTTCCACCAACCTGCGCCCGGCAATTTTAGACGATCTCGGCCTGATTGCCGCACTTGAGTGGCAAAGTGCCGAAGTAGAAAAACGATCCAATATTGAAGTGGAATTCAATTGTAATTTATCGGAAGCTGAAATTCCGTTTACGATTATTACGGGACTTTTCCGCATTTTCCAGGAAGCGCTGACCAACGCTGTTCGGCACAGCAATGCACATAAAATTGAGTCCACACTACATATTGGTGAGTCCGGTATTGTATTGAGGGTGACCGATAACGGTAAAGGCATTGAAAAGAATAGTGGTACCCGAAAATCGTTTGGCTTGCTGGGTATAAAAGAAAGGACGTTTTTACTAAACGGAAAAGTTGAAATAAACAGTGTGCCTGGCAAGGGTACCACCATTGAAGTTTACATACCTCACCACTTTTCAAAATAATGATATGTTACGCATTTTGTTGGCCGATGATCATGCTATTATCCGCAAAGGTCTAAGGCTTATTCTGCTGCAGGATTACCCAACCGCTTATATTGAAGAAGTACAGGATGCGGAAGAAGCCATCAAAAAAACGCTGAACGCCAAGTGGGATATTATTATTTGCGATCTAAGTATGCCCGGCAAAAGCGTGCTGGATGTTGTACACCATGTAAAGGAA
>JANPIA010000249.1:0-2193 GCA_031424735.1 Segetibacter sp. | reverse complement strand
TTCAAACTCTTCCATGAGTAACTTAATCTGTTCGGGAGTACGGCGCCTGCGAGGTATCCTGTTTGCTATTTGCTCCATCAATTCATGAAATGTTTACAAACAAAAATACACCGGTAGAGTAACCATAGAAAGATGTACTTAACCGGATGGATACTTAACAACTATATGAAAATTGTTTTGCAATGCGTACCCAAAAATAAATGTTGCAGGTAGTTACATCCCATTATTAAAAATAACCAAAGGTTTTTGGCAGGAATGGGCTGATGGCTTAATATTGCAGCCCCGAACAAACGCCCGGGTGGCGGAATTGGTAGACGCAGCAGACTCAAAATCTGCCGTTCGCAAGGATGTGCTGGTTCGATTCCAGTCCCGGGCACTTTTTAACCCTTGTACTTCTTTGTAATGCATTGATTTACAAGGGTTTTTTAATTTTTAGGCGTCATATTTATACACTTCTTGCCGCTTTTGAATTGTGTCCTTGACTAACTTCTAACTACTAACTTGACGAACACTTCGCTAATTTGTCTTATGAATATAAATATGGTGTTTGATTAACCAACGCACGACGGTTCCAACAAGGTACTGGGAAAATGGGCCATGGATGCAAAACTGGATAAACATATCACCTGGCATTGTGCCCCGCCTTAGCTTCCCTGTTTTACTTCAGCAAAAAGGTATTGACCTGGCACTGTAGCCGATAGGCTTGGTCATACCACGACAAAATATGTTCAGTAAACTTATAAAAGGTATTTGCAGGAAAGCGCCGGGGGAAGCTATAAAAAAACTCCTGCTTTGTAATCGAATCTTTTTGTGTGCTCATATTTTGGAGGAGTTCCCAACAATATAGTCATCCTTTGGAAGTGATCCGAAATTGTAATAAATTAATCCAGCGGTATCTCCTAAATTTTATAAATTGCAACCGATTGCAACATGAAAAAAAAAACATTCTTTCAGCCTAACCTGGCTTGGCATCCCCGGGTTATTATCAATGATAATGCTTATAAAAAAGCTTTCTCAACATTTTTTGTGCTTTTTTTGGTAGTATCGGTATATGCTGAGAACGGTTACCGTTTATGGCTTCGGTATGAAAAAATTAAAAATAGTCAAACTCTTACCCTGTACAATAAGGCTATAACTGGAATAAACATTGGCGGCACTTCCGCAACAGCAACGGTTTCGAGAGAGGAGCTAATATTTGGACTGGAGAATTTGCTTGGTAAAAAAGTTCCTGTTACCAGTTCCATTATAAATAACGTTGTTGTTGCCGGCACACCTGTCTCGTCCAATATTATTTCAAAACATCTTATAAAAAACCAATTACCGCAAGTTGGCGATGAAGGGTTCGTTATTTTTAGTTGCCAGCTTGAGGGGAAAAATATAATAGCAATAGCAGCTAATACCGATATAGGAGTGCTATATGGTGTATTTCATTTTCTCAGATTATTGCAGACACAAAGGTCTATCCAAAACTTATCCATAGTAAGTGCTCCACAAATCAAACACCGGGTTTTAAATCATTGGGATAATTTGAACAGGCATGTTGAACGGGGATATGCCGGTGCATCCATTTGGGATTGGCACAGACTACCCGGGTATATAGATCAGCGATACATTGATTATGCAAGAGCAAATGCTTCAATTGGCATCAATGGAACGGTGCTTACTAATGTTAATGCAAACGCGCTTGTGCTTACCAAAACTTACCTGGAGAAAGTAGCTGCTTTGGCAAAAGTGTTTAGACCGTATGGCATTAAAGTATACCTGACTGCAAGGTTTAGCGCACCTATTGAAATTGGGAATCTTACAACTGCAGATCCACTTGATGCACAAGTGCAGCAATGGTGGAAGGATAAGATAAATGAAATCTATACTTACATACCAGATTTCGGTGGCTTTTTAGTGAAAGCAAATTCCGAAGGACAACCAGGTCCACAAAATTATAATCGCAATCATGCTGACGGGGCTAATATGCTTGCAGATGCTGTGGCTCCGCATGGTGGTATCATCATGTGGCGGGCATTTGTGTATAGCCATGAAACGCCTGAAGACCGCTTTAAACAAGCCTACAATGAGTTTAAGCCATTGGACGGCAAGTTTAAAAAAAATGTATTGATACAGGTAAAGAATGGACCAATAGACTTTCAACCCAGAGAACCTTTCTCCCCGCTTTTTGGCAGTATGCCTAAAACGCCT
>JANPIA010000248.1:0-1789 GCA_031424735.1 Segetibacter sp. | reverse complement strand
TATGCAGCCAGCAAAGCAGGTATCATTGGTTTTACAAAATCGATTGCAGCAGAATTGGGAAGCCGTAATGTTAGATGCAATGCCATTGCCCCAGGCTTTGTAGAAACTGATATGACAAGTTATTTAAAAGAAGGCGAAGGCGCTGATAAATACAAAGCCAATATTCCTCTTGGTAAATTTGGAACTGCAGAAGATATTGCGAATGTTACTTTGTTTTTGGCAAGTGATATGAGCAGCTATATAACAGGGCAAACAATAAGTGTTTGTGGTGGATTGAATATGTGATCTCAATTCCATTTATCATGAGTAACGATAATATCTGCAATGTCATTCTCTGAAAATGGAATTTCATCAACGTTTCTCAATTTACTTATATATCCTCCTGAAACAACAGCCTGGTCGAACTTTCTTCCATCATTCAAAATGACTGATGCAATCTGATAATCCATTCCAGTTTCTGCTTGCGCCAATAATTTAGAAGTCCACTTTTCAGAAAGCTTTATCATTTGAAGAATTTTATTCAGCTTCTGCAACAACTTCTTTTACTTCAGGAATCATTCTCTTCATCATTCCCTCAATACCGGCTTTTAGGGTTATCATTGAAGAAGGGCAGCCGGAGCAGCTTCCCTGTAACATCAGGTTTACTTTTCCGTCTTCATAGCTTCTGAATTGTATAGCTCCTCCATCCATTTCTACCGCAGGCTTCACATAGTTTTCAAGCAATTCCTTTATACGTTTTACCACATCTTCATCATCGGCGCTTACTTCATTGCTGCTTTCACTTTTCATGTTGGCAACTTCTTCTTCATTTACAACAGGTTTGCCTTCTTCTAAATATTCTTTTAGAAATTGCTTGATAGAAGGGATAACATCCTGCCAGTCTTCCGTCTCATTTGTTTTAGTAAGTGTAACAAAATTGCTGGCTATAAAAACTGATTTTATAAAAGGAAAACTGAAAAGCTCTGTAGCCAAGGGAGAAGGAGCAGCACTCGTCTCATCCTGAAAATCGATACTCTTGCCGGGATATAATAATTTGTTGGCCACAAATTTCATTGTCTCCGGGTTGGGAGTCATTTCAGTATATATGCTGATTACGGGGTTGCCTGTTTTGATCATAACAATAAGTTTAACTATACGAAGTTAATAAGATTTACAGGCTTATTTGTCATGCTTAAGCTATAACACCGTTAAATAACAGAGATTTTTCTTTATTCGAAAATCAATTATAGTCTTACACCAATACCTGCGGAAATATAAAATAGATTTTCCCCTCTTTCGGAAAGGTCTGGCCTGCCACTGGTGGTAACAAGGTTTTGAGGCATTACATACGCCGGGGAAACATATGCATTAAATTTTCCTCTAACTAATTCAACGGGAAACGATAGCTCATAAGCAAGAATTTCAAACTGCTTTGCCTGTTGTATGGAAGTGCTATTGTTTCCCAACAAACTTCCAATTCCTTGGCCATTATTTTTCTTTACATTCTTAAAATAATTATGCGTACCTGAATAGATGTATGCAGAGGGATTAAGAGCAACTACTACGTTGTCAATTATATCTGTGAAAAGGAAAAGCCTGTCCAACCCTGCAGTAAGGCCAAAGTCTGTTTCACTATTACTAAACTTAACGTCGCCACCAAGATTTACATTTACTACCTTATTATTCCAGGCCGTATTTACTCCTGCCTGGCCTTTTAATGCAGCCTGTTGCAAAACACTTTCATCCTGGTAAAGAAAATGATTGTAATAAACATTACCAGAAAAATTCTTGCTGTAAGGAAATCGATAAC
>JANPIA010000247.1:0-6905 GCA_031424735.1 Segetibacter sp. | reverse complement strand
TTTCCCGAGTTTAAAGGTTATTACGGCGATATCACCTGGATGGAGATTAATACCGTTGAGGGCAGGTTTTATGTGGCAAGTAAAGACACTGGTTTGTACGTTCGCCTCTTTGATTTTTATGGATTAACCGGTGCAACCCGTCCGCATCCTGAATTACCTATTGGCAACATTTCTTTCCTGGATGCGATACCGCCCATCGGCACCAAACTCGCTTTGAATATCAGCTACAATACATCGCAACTGGGTCCGCAAAGCGAGCCAACAAAATTCAACGCACCCGTACAACGAACCCTGTATTTTTATTTTGGTCTGCCCAAAACCGATAACAGCAAAGAGCAATACAGCCGCCCGTTAATAGATAATGTGTATTAATTTTTGGTGCCGGAAACTGTTTCTAACAACACCAATGCTTTAAAAAGCGCGGTCAATAATACTGGTACTCCTACATGAAATTGAAATTGTACTATATCGTTGTTTTTTGTTTATTGGCAAACGTATGCGGTAAGGCACAACCCGCTGATACCAGTAAATGGTGGCACAACAAAGTGCGCCATATTCATTACCAGCCAAAGGGTAACGATTTTGTTTTGGTTAATGGCAAACAACGATTCAACCGCGCTTTATATGGCACCAACACCGCGTTTCGGGTAGAGGCAGGCGACCTGCCGGAGTTTGCTTTGTATATGCCGGGGATGGGCGGCAATTTTAAATTTGGTTTGGTTGCCGGTGATAGAAGCAAATGGATCATCCATGCGAAGAACATTAAAACCATTTATCGCCCCGGTAGTATGTTGTACGAGATAAGGGACTCGATGTTAGGGAAAGGTGTAATGAATATAACCATCATGGCGCTGGCAGATGCGGAAGGGTTGATTGTAAAAACCACTTTTAGCAATGTGCCTTCCCAGGTAAAATTAATATGGGTCTATGGCGGTGCGTCCGGTAAAAAATTCAACCGCGATGGTGATATTGGCGCAGACCCTGAGTCGTCGTTTTACCTGCACCCTGAATATTGCAGGGACAATGTTTTTAAGATCTCTCAAAACAAGTTTGCGCTTTATTATGGTTCCGGCAAAGTATTATCAGAAGAAGACCGTTATGGAAACAAGCCCGCTGGCAATGCTGTATCATCAGCAGTAGTTGGCGAGAAGAATGCACAGAAGCAATTGAATGGAATATTCCCACCTGTATCTATCGTTCACGAAGCAGACGCCGTAAAACAAAACAGCCCGCTCGAACTTTTTCAATCAAACCCATCAGCAACACCGGTGGTTGCCGGAAGCATGGATGTAACTAAGGAGGCTTTTTATTTTCTGGTAAAAAATCCTGCATCCAATGGTATGGAGATCGCTTATCGCGATCTTAGAAAGGAATTTGATAAGGCGGAAAGTGCAAGAAAATTATTAGCCGAAAGAATTCGGGTGATTACGCCTGATCCGTTCGTCAACACATTGGGTGGTGCATTAAGCATAGCCGCCGATGCTATATGGGAAGAGCCGTCGTATATGCATGGATCCATTGCCTGGCGTATGCGTTTGCCTGCCTGGCGGGGCCCTTATGTTGCCGATCCGTTAGGCTGGCACGACAGGGCACGAATGCATTTTTCATCGTATGCGAATTCGCAGGTTACCAGTCCGGATAGTGGACCAGTTGTAGCCGATACAGCGCTGCATCTTGCGCGGCAACTGGAGAAAATGGGCACTTCTGTTTTTAGCAATGGTTATATCAGCCGTAACCCAAACAGCAACAAAGTGCCGCATCATTACGATATGAACCTGGTGTATGTTGATGAACTGCTTAATCATTTTAACTGGACCGGCGACCTGGATTTTGTAAAGAAGATGTGGCCCTTATTGCAGCGAC
This sequence comes from Segetibacter sp., assembly GCA_031424735.1. Lineage (GTDB taxonomy): Bacteria > Bacteroidota > Bacteroidia > Chitinophagales > Chitinophagaceae > Segetibacter. The sequence goes on along the minus strand of JANPIA010000247.1, from coordinate 5,042 downwards.
ATCTTGCATGGGAGAAAAGAAATGTTGATGTAGATGGTGATGGATTGTACGATGCTTATGCGGCTATTTGGGCAAGCGATGCGTTGCAGTATAGCGGCGGCGGCGTAACACATTCTTCTGCATACAACTACCGCGCAAATAAAGCGGCGGCCGAAATAGCAAAGCTCATTGGTGAAGACGGATCATCGTACCAAAGCGAAGCGGATAAAATTTTGCAGGCAATGAACACCGTACTTTGGATGCCGGCTAAAGGATGGTATGCAGAGTATAAAGACCTGCTGGGTTTAAAACAACTTCATCCCGCCGCCGCCCTGTGGACTATATATCATGCCATAGATGAAAAGGCGGTGGATGGTTTCCGGGCTTACCAGTCGCTGCAATACATTGATAACCACATTCCGCACATACCGGTAAAGGCAAACGGACTTGAGAGAAAGGATCTGTATGTTTTGTCTACCACCAACTGGCATCCTTACGAATGGTCGCTTAACAACGTGGCGCTTGCAGAGAGCCAGCACACGGCGCTTGCTTACTGGCAGGGCGGACGCAGCAACGAAGCTTATAAAATTTGGGAGAGCTCATTAATAGAAAGAATGTACCTGGGTGCCAGCCCCGGCGGCTTACAGCAGCTTACTTATTATGATGCGGTTCGTGGTGAACTGTACCGCGATTTTGCCGATGGAATAGGGATGACCGCACGAGCACTGGTAGAAGGATTGTTTGGCGTGAACCCCGATGCTTTAAAAAATACATTAACCCTGCAACCCGGATGGCCAGAGCAATGGAAGCATGCGACCTTAAAAATTCCCGATGTGCAAATAGATTTTAGAAATGAGGGAAACAACGATGTTTACACCATCCTGCCATCCTTTCAAACCAACATGAAACTGAGGTTACAGGTGAAGGCGAAACGTGCCGGTGTTACCCGCATTTTAATAAATGGTAAAAGTGCAACATGGAAAAGCGTGGATGATGTTGTGGGCGATCCAATGATGGAGATAACAGCCAACTATCAAAAAAAATATGTGGTACATATTGAATGGCAACAACAAAAATTAGCAAAGGCTAATTTGCAAAACAGCTATGTAAAGGGCAGTAAACTTTTTCTTAGGTATCCGGATGCAGTGGTAAAAAAAATAGCTGATCCACAAAATATTTTATTGGATGCGGGAATAAAAGATAACTCGTTACAGGCAACTATAAATGGTGATGCCGGTAACTTTACAGCGTTTGTGCAGTTGCAGCAGAACCGGTTAACCTGGTGGCAACCGCTGGATATTTTAGTGAAAGATGAAGTAGAGATCATCGCTCCGTTACAACAACAAAAAAACAGTATCCAGTTTTCGATAAACAACAATACAGCAGTTGTAAAAGCAGGAAAAGTAGTTGTGAATAAAGGATTGAATGCATATGAGATGAACTTGATTGTTGCTGCATCTACAAAATCGGAGACAGTTGTTGTACCGCCTGGCAACCTGGTTGGTGGTAGCAATCGCATCACCTTTAGTTGGAAGGATGAATCCGCAGAAAAAAGAGTGGAGCAAAACATCATCAACTGGAGCATTGATAGTAAGTTGCAGTCGTTCGATGCTATTGATCTTGCCAAATACTTCAATGATAAGGTTACACAAATTTTCAAAAATCAATACCTCTCCCCACGACCCGCGGTGCCTACTTTACAACTTCCAACCCAAGGCATAGGTGAGTGGACCCATCCCTTGATCACCGCCAATATTGTTGATTCAGGATTGCGGAAATTGGCAGGCAAAAACAACCAGGTTACATTACCACATGGCATCGTTTTCAAAACACCATCCGACACAAATTCTGCCAATATTATTTTTACCTCGCAATGGGATAGTTATCCAAAGCAGGTTACAGTGCCTTTATCGGGCAAGGCTTCACACGCATACCTGTTAATGGCTGGATCCACCAACCCCATGCAAAGCAGGTTGGTTAACGGACGCGTAATTATAAATTATGATGACGGAACAAGCGACTCGCTGTTATTAAAAAACCCCGAAACCTGGTGGCCCATCGAGCAGGATTATTACAACGATGGTTATGCTTTCAATACCAATGCAACCCGTCCTGTTCGCATCCACCTGAAAACCGGCAACATCATTAGCGATGCGGAAACATCCATATCAAACAACAAGGGAAAAATGATTGATGGAGGTGCGGCAACTGTTTTGGACATGCCATTGCATCCCGCTAAAACGCTTAAAGAAATAAGGCTACATACTAGTGCAAACGATGTAGTAATAGGTTTAATGAGTTTAACCCTTGTACGTTAAAATTAAAATATGAAGAGGAGTCTTTTCAAAATAATAGTGGCTGCGCTGATGTTGCCCATGTTAGCAGAAGCGCAAGCCGATGTGTTCATGTTTTGCTATTTTAAAAACAACAGTGTTGACGGCTTACACCTTGCGTACAGCATGGATGGCTACGAATGGAAACCATTGTTCAACGACAAATCTGTATTGAAACCCACTGTAGCAAAAGATAAGCTGATGCGCGACCCATGCATTGTGCGCGGCGGCGATGGTAAGTTTCATATGGTATGGACGGTTAGCTGGAAAGACAGAGGCATTGGTTATGCGTCATCGCCCGACCTGTTACACTGGAGCGAACAAAAATATATTCCGGTAATGGATTATGAAGCCACTGCAAAAAATTCATGGGCACCGGAAATTACCTACGACCCAAAAAATAAACACTACATGATATATTGGGCTTCCACAATCCCGGAACGTTTCCCGCAAAAAGATACATCGGCAGAGGGTAGTAAAAACAATCACCGGATTTATTATGCGACCACTAAAAATTTTAAAAGTTTTAGTGCTACAAAGCTGTTGATGGACCCTGGCTTTAGTATCATAGATGCATCCATTGTAAAGGATAAAAACAGGTATGTGATGTTTTTAAAAAATGAAACGAAAGCACCGGTGGAAAAAAATATACGCGTGGCATTTTCAAAAAAATTAACAGGTCCGTACAACGTTCCTTCAACATCCATTACTGGTAAATATTGGGCTGAAGGGCCTACAGCGTTGAAGATTGGAAAGAACTGGTTTGTTTATTTTGATAAGTACACTTCACATAAATATGGTGCTGTTACTTCCACTGATCTTGTTAATTGGACCGATATCTCTGACGCTGTAAAGTTTCCAAAAGGCATACGGCACGGCACAGCATTTACGATAACAAAAAACGAGTTTGAAGTGCTTTTGAGAAAATAATGGACATAACAGATCAACCGGGTTGTCAGGCAATTTAGTTGGCACACCACACAACTGTTTGTTAGCTTCCCTCATTTATTTCAATGTTTGTCAAATGAAAAATAACCTTAATGCTCTTATCCTGCTGACGTTCTTTTCTTTCTTTTGTAGCAAGACCTTTGCACAAATTAATAATTGGGAGGGTGTCATCAATTCCGATTATTTCAACAAATACAACTGGAGCGATACCACAGTGAATTTTACCTCGCTCAACAGTTGGACGCTCCGGATTGGCGCAGGCTCACCAAACAATTCGGTTTTAAACGGCGGCAATTCTTCCAATGTTAATTTTCGTCCGGGAAAATTGAATGTGATTGGCGGCGGCACATTTACCGTTAATGGAGCCGTTTATCCAAATGCAAGCGATTCATTAAACGGTACAATTATTCTTAATTCCTCTGCAGATTTCAATATCAGAAATAATGTAAACATTGGCAACCGGCAGAATGCGGTCATTAATATCAACAGTGGCGCCCTATCATCTCGTAACACCATGAATATTGCAATAGGTGCAGGCGGCGGCGCAACTATTACTGTTGCAGGGGGTTCTCTTAATGCCGGTGCGGGGGGTGTAAATATGGACATGAATATTGCTACTGCCGCTGGGTTAACAGCCAGGATAAATATAACAGGCGGGGCAGTAAACATTCAGCGAAATTTAAATATTGGGGCAGGCGGCAGCATTTTTATAAGTGGTATTGGAATGTTACAAGTTGCCGGGGATAAAGCGGCGCAGCTCAATGCACTAATAGAGGATGGCAGACTTAGTTGCACACCAGGCAAAACATTATCGGTTGTCTACAATGGTGCCAATACCATTGTTTCTATCCCGGTAAACCCAAACGGTATGATACGCGAATACCCGGATTCTGTTGTCCTCAACAATGGCATCATCAGGGCGAGGATCGAAAAATCATCGGGGAATATACTTTCGATGAAGTATAATGGTGTGGAGCAGCTAAATCAAATTGGAGCATCCAGAACCGGTGCCTATCACGACTTCCAAACCAGCTATGGCTTTGAAACAATGAGCAATTGCGTATTCACAATTAAAATCGATTCAGTAGATGTTGCCGATATATCTTTAAAACGTTCTTATAATCCGGCGCTTGGGCAGGTAACACCGGCAGATGCAGATATACATTATGTATTAAACAAAGCTGACACCGGGTTATACTCCTATTCAATTTTAGAACACAAACCATCTTACCCAGCTTTCGATTTAGGGTCGTGGCGCCTCGTTGAATGGATAGCGCAGGATGGCACTAATTATTTGTGCGAAAATATTTACGTCGACTCATTGCGTAACTGGCAGATGCCTTCAGTGTACGATTTCAATAACGCCTCCGCAACACCCATAGCCGAAATTTTAAAATTAAACACCGGTGTGCGGGCAGGTAAATATGATGGCAAATATGAGTACACGGCAGCTTTTTGGGAAACGCCGGTATGGGGTCATGCAAGTACAATCAACAAAATTGGAACATGGGTGGTTTTCGGCAGTCCTGAATTTTTAAACGGAGGACCCACCCACCAGGACTTAAATGCAGCCGCGGGGATCAACCATGTACTTTTGAACGGTTTACATTATGGTGATAAGGGGTTTGTTATACCACAAGGAGAACAGTGGAGTAAAATTTACGGTCCCTACTTGTTGTACACAAGTTCCAAACCTACTGCGGAGGAAAACTGGGTTGCAGCAAAAAAACGCGGTGAGGTTGAAAAAGCGAAGTGGCCCTATTCCTGGCTAACCAATACCCC
>JANPIA010000246.1:0-6529 GCA_031424735.1 Segetibacter sp. | reverse complement strand
TTGCAGGCATTCCATATGTACGTTTTATTGTTTGCAACAGGTCGCCGGCCAGTACCCGGCGATGCTCCACCACGGTTGCTATACTGGGCAGGCCAATGCTTCTCTATAAAGTCTGTTGCATAAGCTCCCATCGTCCAGCTATGTCCGTCTACACTCACTTCGGCGTCTACAAAAAAGTTGTCGAGCAAAACAAAATCCCCCGCAATTGTATGTTGATTGGGTGTGATCTTTTCACCAAAAATTACCAGCGATGTATCGCCGTTCCCTTGTTTCATGTCGCCCAGTACCTGGTCGTAAGTGCGGTTTTCTTTTATAACATAGAACACATATTTTATGGGTGATGGATCGCCCACCTTTGTTGGAACCGGATTTCCTGCCCTGCCCTCTGCAGTAGTCTCTTTTGATTTTGTATAAGGAGTATTATTGTACACTGCTTTTGAATAAATCAACAACTGGGCAGATGTTGGCTGCGGTATCAAACTCAACGTGCCTTTGAACAGCGCCGTGATATGTTGTACATCCGGCGATTCGTTTTCGCCTTCGCCGGAGATGGTTACCACTGTCTTTCTTTCACCTGGCTTAGGTCCCTTAGGGTTCGCCATGGAGGTGACGCCTTTTCCATTGGTGACCCAAATTGTTTTACCCACCACCTCTACGTTTGTAGGATACCAGCCTGTTGGTATAAACCCGGTGGATACGCTTTTGCCGGGCTGCTCCACATCAAACACCGCTAAACAATTATTATCTGCATTGGCTATGTACAGGTATTCTTCATCAGCACTTAATGCAACGCCATTGGGTGTTGAACCTGCAGGGGCATCGGCGTACAATGCGGTATTTAATGTTTCAATAACAGCCGCTTTCCTGGTGTCTATCACCGAAACTGAATTATCGTTACTGTTGCAAACAAAAAGATAATCTCCATTTTTGGTCATAACCATCTCGTTCGGGTTATCGCCAACAGAAATTGCTTTTGCAAAACTTTTTGAGTCTGTATTAAACGAAAGAACCCTATCGCATCCCCAACAACTGATATACAACATTGACGTAGCAGCATCCAAAACACAGGTGTATGCCTCCCCTGGCAAGTCATACATGCCGGTTACTTTTTTTGTTTTCAGGTCGAAAATATAAAGGCTGTTGTTTTCCTTTGTTACTACGTACAGGAGGTTTTTTTTGGAATCAATGGCTATACCTCCCGGCGAAATTTTCACTGGCCACGGTTCACCCAATACAAGTTTATCGATCAGTTTTAATTTATTATTGGAAACGCTGTATTGTAGTATCAGGTTATCGTTGCCGGCAGAGGCGTACAGGAATTTACTATCGTCACTAAACACCAGTCCGTACCAGGCACGGTCAACAGCAACGGAATCCAATTCTCTTTGATTTTTAGCATCGAAAAGCTGGATGCTTTGAGCGCCCTGTCCGTTGTTAGTTACTGCAACATAATTGCCCGATGGGCTCACCGCCATATTAAGCGGAAGGTCGCCCAATGGTAAACTTTTACCCACTGGTGTTAAGCTCCATCCATTGGGCAACCGTACGCGTTTCTTTTCTATTGTTGCAAGGCTTTGTGCAAAGCTTGCAGTTACTAACACAGTAAATAGGAATAGCAGCGATTTCTTCATTTGTTTTCTTTAGTGAATGGATAAATTCTACCTCAGTTCGTTATTGATTTATTAGAACCAAACGGGTAAACAATTCTATTTAGTTACCTGTAAGTCCGCGAAAATATCCGGGTAATCGGAGATGATTCCATCAACTCCCATTGCAACCAATTCATTCATTTCTTTCAATGTATTAACCGTCCAGGGTATAACTTTCATACCCTTAGCATGGCATTTGGCAACCATGGCTTTTGTTACCATTGCAAAGTTTGGGCTATAAACCTGTGGAGTGAAAGTCAGTTTATCTAATTGTTTTTGCAGGCTTACCGTTACCTTTTCTACCAGGTAGGATAACTGGATAGATGGATACTTTTGATGGATGTATTGAAGCGGACGTACATCAAATGATTGTATGATCGTTCTGTTCAGTATGTTCTTTTCTTTCAGAACAGTGATAAGTATCTCAGAAAATGCGGAAGGATCAGGATGCCGGATACCGTCAAAACCTTCACGCGATTTTATTTCAATATTGTACTGCATAGTTCTCCCCTTGCCTTTCGCATAGGCTTCCACGGAGTCGATCAGCACTGCTAACAAAGGTTTGTAAGCGGGTATTTTTTTCTGCTTCGCGAAAGTGGGGTGAGGCTTGATGCCAACATCAAACTTCCTGATATCATTATAATTCATTTTGTAAAGCAAATATTCTTCCGCTTGCTTTTTATTCAAATACTTTCCATCGGGCGTTGTTGTAATTGTTTCTGCAAAAAAAGGATCATGCGATACCACAACTTTATTGTCGCCCGAAATCACTACATCCATTTCAAGGGTTGTAACACCAAGATCAACAGCGTTCATCATTGCGGCGATGGTATTTTCCGGCATTAAACCCCGACCACCACGATGCGCTTCAAAATCAAAAGTAGATTGAAAGGAAGTTGTTGTTTGGTGCGATGATGTACACGATGAAATGCTTGTTGCAACGAAGAACAGTAAATGTAAACGCCACGTCATGATAATTTTTTTTGGTAATTCCGGGGTGCACTTCAATTGTTGCAGTTGTTCATCATTATAAGGAATTACGCGATGAAGCAATGTAATGATTGAATAAAACCAACTCAAAATAGCAGCAGAGTTCTTCCCGCAATCATGAAAGTTCCGGCTTTGCCCCACATTAACGAAGGGAAAAGGTGCTTACGATTTGAACTGCACGCAAATTCCCCCCACCTAATATTTTTGCATTATTGAACAAGCTTTGTTGTCCCCTCTCCTTCAATTTCACTTAACGGAGAGGTTTTAGACAAGTCTACAAATGTTTGTGTTCTTGCCTTCATCCATCTGCCTAAGGTTACGTTGTATTCGCCCCCCATCTTATTAAAAATTCCCTGGTCACCGGTTGGATAACTCAGGTTAAGCGTGTTGGAACCATTTCTGTAAAACGGTTGATCCTCCAGTGTTATTGGGTTCTTCATATCGTACCAGTCGGTGTTTCCAATGCGGTACCCTTTATCTGGCGCCTGGTATAAAACGCCACCTGTTGCTACAAAAAGTACATCCACCGGCTTGCTGATCAGGTTTACGGTTGTGCCTTCAAACACAGCCACACCCGATGCATTACCACTGTTGGCAAACAGTCCCGACGTAGCAGTTCCTGTGCCGCCATCGCCAGCGGTGGTTGAATAATTGAATGCCCTTATCCAGTTGGAAGCAGCCATGCTTGTAGACGATGCCCCGTTAATAAGTTTAGTGGAACCCCCTACATAAAAGAATGTGCCTTTTGCTGCAAACCCTGTGGTAAGATTGAACTTATAGGTACGCAGGCCGCCTGTGCCCCAGCCATTAAGCGGTGCACCTGTTGGCGTTGAAGTACCGGCATTGTTTGTAGTAACTACCGAATAAGGATTTGTTGCAAAATTGATATCACGTGTTGCCATCAATTGTATATACTCGTAGTTACCGTCCCCTCCTTCTACATCTGGCATAAACCCGGTAATGATGATTGGTTGCACTTCCACGGTGGAGCTTAACACAACAATATCGTTACCGGTGCGTACCCGAACGTGCGGCTTCGATTTGTCAGCAGCCATGCCGGTAAAAACGATGCCGTAATAATTAGCATTAAACGACAGTTTATTATTGGCGAAAGATGCGGATGCTTCTGTATGTAATGTAATGTCGCCAAAACCATCGTTGAGTAATTTATCACCGGCAAGGATATCTGCCGGGCCAGGTAAAGGATTAAAACCCGCCTTCACTATAACACATAAAGTGCTCTCAAATTTTTCAGGGTTAGCAAGTATCTGGCTGGAAGGAACACGGTTTGGCGGTATAACATTGCCGGACGATATTTTGGTTATGGCGCTGGAGGGTACACCTGTTATCTGCAGCAAACCATCCACTCTTTTCAGCACACCACCTTCCACCGAAATAGTTACGGAATCGCCGGGAACATATTTGGCAGCATCGGCACCAATGGCTATGGATATGCCCCTTAGTTGCGAAAGCCGGCGCGCCTCCTGTACTACCAGTAACCCTGCGGGCAGGTTGCCGCCCGAATGGTCGGATACTACTACTGCCGTTATTTGGGTTGATCCGAACATAGCGTCTCTCGATAAGGTAACTTCCGTGCCTTTGTACAAATCTCTCACATCAAATATGGATACATAAGGGCTTACAACCGCTCCGGGATACCTGCCCGGATAGTCGGCTTTTTTACATCCCCATAATGTAGCTACCGACAACAAAAGGATGGAATAGAAAAATACTTTTTTCATTTTACTATAATTAATGGCGTTACTGTTTGTTTTAGCGTTTTACCAAACCTGTTATGGCTTTTGCCACCAAACCTGGGTTGATATTAAATCGGGTCCCTGTGCCTCTATCGCAAGTTTATAATTTGTAGGATTGGTTGATTGAACATAAACGGGATAGGTCATTCTCGCAGGCATTATTCCGCCGTTTCGTAAACCGGGGCCTTTGGGTAAAGTAGGACGGCCAGTACGCCTGTACTCAAACCATTGCTGCATATCCACCAAAAACAGTGCATAATATTTTTGCACGTGTATCCTTTCGTATCGAACACTGTCTGAAACCGCAAGGTCCCATTCCACATCGGCAGAAGTGAGGTATGTTATAATATTATTGGGTAAGCCGGTAACCGGGTTGATGGTTGTTTTCCAATTGGGCAACCATTGCGTGATGCTGTTTTCTGCAGCAGAATAATAATAGGTTTCGGCAGAGCCGCTTATCCATCCCTTCATGGCTGCTTCAGCAAGTATAAATTGTACTTCAGCATAATTCATAATCATCCCTGTTAACGGATCCGTTTGTAAAGAAATTGGCGAAGTGTTGGAAAGGAAATACGATCCTTTTATCGGGTTGGTATTAGGCGCATAACCACCCGGAAGTCCGAAATACCTGCCGCCTGAAGTAGCTATTCCCCAACGGTTATAAGCGGTACCGGCTACAACAGTGCCGTAGGTGGCAGCGTCAATGCGGGGGTCATTCCAGTTCACCAGGTTATCTATAAAAAAACTGCCAATACCTGGTTGCCGCCAATCCTGCTCTCTTATGGTATTATAAGGAGAGATGAACGGCGAAACCCCTGTCCATTTTAAAATTGCCGATTCTGCATTGCTTGCTATTTTAGGATAGCTCGAACCTTTTGTATCCACGAGGTCCTTAATTTTTGCGATCACCTGTGCCGATACTTCGGCTTTACCCGAAAGCCGTAATAGCAATCGCAGGTACAACGAGTTTCCAAGTTTACGCCATAGTGAAATGTTTCCACCATACACCGGATCGCTTGCACCAGCTATTGCAGTACCTGAAGTTAATAGCGTATTGGCTTGTTCCAGTTTGTCAAAAATATCGAGGTAGATGTCTTTCTGTTTATCAAACGCTGGTTCAAAATTAAGTGAGTCTCTACCTTCATTTGAATGGAAGTAAGGAATGTCGCCGTAGGTGTCTGTTAATATGGAATATATCCACGATTGACATATCAATGAGATTCCCTGGTACGACTTATTGAAATTTGCCCCGCTGTCTGCACTCAGCTTGTATACATCCTTAAAGTTTTTTAGCTGTGTATAGTAACCGTTGTATAAGTAGTCAGACCAGTTTGACCGGTAATCATACCGGAACACCGCCCCCTCTGCATCGCTTGGCGATACAGTTACCTGCATGAGTTCGTTATTAAAATTCCGGTTTCGCATCATGCCCAGTGTAACAGTATTAAGCAATGCCGGTCCCAACAGTTGCGAGGGAAGCGCTGTAGGTACCGTGTTTGGATCGGTGTTCAGTTCCTGGAAATTTTTTGTGCAGGAAGAAAGCAGTAAACTAAAGCCCACCGCTATCATTAAAAATCTATATGATCGCTTTTTCATTTTTGATAAGTTTTATAATCCTAAAACGATGTTTACGCCAAGTGTACGGGTTGAAGGGAATTGTCCCGTTTCAAAACCTCTTACGATATCGGTTCCGCTGAGCGTTCCAAATTCCGGGTCGAAAATGGGCCACTTACTCCATAAAAAAAGGTCGCGTCCATACACTCCTACCGTGGCACGCTGCAGTCCCAGTTTTTTTATAAGTTTTGCATTGATGGTATAATCAAGTCTTGCTTCCCTGAACTTGATAAAATCTGTACTAAACGTGCTTCCTTCTGCATTATCCTGCCCGTAATGTGAGCGGTAATACTCGTCAATATCGGTTGCTATAATATCGTTCTGTTTATATTTTCCATCTGCACCCATTACCACCCCATTGCCAATAATACCATTGTATCTTCCAGGGATAGTATTGGTTGTTTTTCCCTGCTCGGCAAGCTTGTAATGCATTAGCGAATGGGCAACCCCACCTACCTGCGCATCAAACAAAAAGTTCAGGCGAAAACCTTTATACGAAAATTCGTTGGTGAAACCGAT
>JANPIA010000245.1:0-1777 GCA_031424735.1 Segetibacter sp. | reverse complement strand
CCCGCCGAACCGAAGATTCCGCCGGGTGTTATAAATACTTTTGATTGATACAAAACTTCATCGCTCAATGCAAAACCATCTTTATAACTACCAGGCACTTTTGCCCAAACAAATAAGCCGGCCTGCTTTTTTGAATAGGTGCATTGTAACAGGTCAAGCAGTTCGTACGCTTTTTCTTTTCTGCTGTTGTAAACTGAATTGACTTCATCAAACCAATTTCTACCGAGCGTTAAGGCTTTTGCCGCTGCTAATTGTGCAGGTAAAAACATGCCGCTGTCCATATTGCTTTTAAAGCGTAATACTTCTTCAATTCGATCTTTCGATCCAACTAAAACCCCCATTCGCCAGCCCGCCATATTATGCGATTTGCTGAGTGAGTTTAACTCTATCGCTACATCTTTGGCACCTTCTACCGCTAATAAACTCATGGGTGCATCGTTCAAAATAAAACTGTATGGATTATCGTGGCAGATCAAAATATGATGCTTCCTTCCAAAAGCTATAATCTTTTCAAACAACTCTTGTGTGGGCAACTGGCCAGTTGGCATTTGCGGATAGTTCACCCACATCAATTTTACTTTGGACAGGTCGCTTTGCTCAAGCGCATCAAAATCTATATGCCAATTATTTTCTTCCTTCAATTCATATTCAACACATTTTCCACCGGCTAATTGCACCGCGCTTCTGTAAGTAGGGTAGCCAGGGTTGGGTATCAAAGCCTCATCACCTTCATCCAGGTAGGTCATGCAAATGTGCATGATCCCTTCCTTGGAACCTATCAGTGGCAACACTTCCGTAGCAGCATTCAAATCAACATGGTACCACTGCCTGTACCACGTGGCAAAAGCATCGCGCAATGCGTCTGCCCCTTTATAACTTTGATATCCGTGTACATTTTGTTTCGCTGATTCCTCGTTCAAAACCTTAATTACATCGTCATGTGGTGGAAGGTCGGGGCTACCAATACCAAGATTGATAACGGCTTCCCCTTGCTGGTTCAGCTCGCCGATCTCTTTTAATTTTTGTGAAAAATAATATTCACCAATGCCATCTAAACGTTTTGAAATTTTCATATCAATTATATCGTTTTTCCTTTTTTATACAGCCCGTAAACTTTTACTTCCTGCGTGATGGGTTCAATTTTTTTAAGTGCCCGGTCAAACTGTTCCTTATTATCAAATTCCATATCAGCATGAAAATTGTATTGCCAGTCGCTGCCAGGTATAGGAAAACTTTGCAGCTTGCTTAAATTGATACCACATTCCGCAATTTTAGTTAACACCTTTGCAAGGCTTCCTTTTGAGTGATCGGTATAAAAATTTACGGAGGCTTTGTTTGCATCTTCAAGTGTAGCGAAGGTTCCCTCGCGCTGTAAAATCAGGAATCTTGTATAATTGTTTTTCATGGTGTGGATGTTAGGTGCCAACACCTCGAGGTTATACAATTCGGCTGCAAGTTTGCTGGCAACTGCTGCAATATGTTTGCTTTTTGTTTGATGAATGTGTTTTGCGCTGAGCGCGGTATCTTCCGTTTCTACCAGCTTCCAATTGAATTTATCCAAATATTGCAGGCACTGCTGCAACGCCATATAATGCGAATGAACTTCGCGAATATCCTCCAGTTGTATACCGGGGTTTACAAGTAAATTTTGGCGTATCTGTAAATATATCTCGCCAACAATTTTAAGATTGCTTTTTTGCAGCAGGTTGTAATTGGGTAAGATGCTGCCTGCAATGGAGTTTTCAATAGCCATTACACCGCCGTCGCTTTCCTTTTT
>JANPIA010000244.1:0-2792 GCA_031424735.1 Segetibacter sp. | reverse complement strand
TTTTTACTGAGTTTGCCACCCGGCAGCATTTTTAATTTGCCATTTATCATTTCACCTTCTCCTGGAATTTTCCAGGCATGACTTCCATAAACAGCTTCTCCGTTCCGACGCATCCACACGCCAACTTCTTTTAACATCTTCCGACTTCCCTCATCCAGCGAACCATCGGGCAAAATCGAAATACAAATTGCCGCATTGCCATCCTTTGCTATCGCTTCAATAATGTATCGTATCATCATGCCCGAGTTATAGGTGAAGCCGGGTCCATAAAACCAATCTCCAACAGGTGCTTCTGCAATCCATGGCTGATCCGTCTTGATTTCTTCAGGCACACCAAATTCTTCGGTGTTCACTGTGCCATTTGTGTTGTGGCGAAATTTTACAATGCTGAAAGTGTTTACCTGACCGCGGCGCTGAAGTGTGCGGTTGTAGAAATCGGCAATAACCCTTTGCATTGCATCTGCTTTAATGCCTGTGCCGGTACCATTACCGGTGAAAGGACCTTGAACTGTACCGTCAGTGTAAATAAAATCAGGATCGTAGTGCTCCACTACATCCATCATGCGGAGGGCCCAATTTGTGCTATACCATTTTGCGTAGTCAAGGTGATTTGTGAATATTCCTGCCGGTGCCGGTGACCAATCGGTATGAGCTTTTTGTTCCACTCCTTTGTATTCACGCAGGTCAATGCCATATAGCATACGCGGGTCGTATTTCTCCCACCACTTACCCTTGCCATCAGCAAGTGTAAGGTTGCCATCATAAGGAACACCTTTTTTTTCGCCTGCAGTGTCGCTGCCGAATGCTGTTTGCCACCACCACCATGAGTATTCATGATGGAAGGTTACACCAAAACGCATTCCGTCAGCACGACAAGCTTTAGCCCATTCTCCAATCAAATCACGTTTAGGTCCAATATTTACAGAATTCCAAGGCTGATACTTTGAATCCCATAAATCATAATTATCGTGGTGCACACCCTGGATCATAAGGTATTTTGCGCCAGCCTCGCGGTATATTTTGGTGAGTTTAGCAGGATCAAGCTTAACCGGGTTCCAGTCGCGCAATACTTCTTTGTAACCTACCTCAGATGGGTGCCCATATTTTTTTACATGCTTTTTGTTTGCCGCAGAACCTTGCTCGTATAACCTGCGTGCGTACCAATCGCCACTTTCTCCCGCGGCTTGCGGACCAAAATGAACCCAGATGCCCAACTTCGCCTCACGAAGCCATTTAGGTTCCCCTGGATAATTTTTTTCGATGGATTCCCATGTGGGCTGAAAAGGTCCTGGTGTAATTGGAATATCCAACTTTAACTCAGTAAATGTCTTGGAATCTCCCAACGTTACACTGTTTACCGGGCGGGTTGGCGGTTTAGGAGGAATCGGCAACGAGCCTTTAATTGATGGAACTGGACTTGCTCCTGTGTTCTGCGCATTTAAGCTAAATGATGCAGCTGAAATTAGGAAGATCACCTGCAAGAAACTTTTAATAATCTTTAATATCCGTGTCAAGAAGTGGTAGTAGTTTAACGATAATTTTTTGTCTGGGAAAGTTATCTATTTATCCGACGGCTGGATGATCAACAGTCTAAATAAAATAACCGTCATAATGTTTGACTTCATTTTAGGGTTTGAATTTTTCTACTTTAACTGACTCTTAAAATAATTATTCATAAACAACAACTGGTATTGAATGGCATTACTCCAATAGTTCCAGTTGTGCGCTCCGGGCCGGGTAGTATACTCGTGTGCTACATTGCGGTATAGCAACTGCTGGTGCAGATTTTCATTCACCTTGTAAAAGAAGTCTTCGGTACCGCAATCAATCATCAGCGCAAGTGAATTTGGCTTGATGAGGTGCAGCATATTAGTTACAGTATATTTTTCCCAATAGTCGGGGTTGTCTGCATATTTGCCCAGGCGTTGAGCCATGTCCCAATTGTTAGGAAATGGTCGGATATCTACTCCGCCGCTCATACTTCCACCTGCACCATACACATCCTGGTGTTTTAAAGAAAGATACAAGCCCCCATGGCCACCCATGCTCAAACCGGTTATAGCTCTTCCCCTGCGATCCTTAATGGTTTTGTATTTACTATCAACCCAGTTTACCAGCTCGTTCGATACATAAGTTTCATACTTAAAGTTGGGCTCAACAGGGCTATCCCAATACCAACTTCCAAAGCCGCCGTCAGGACAAACAATTATCATTTGGTATTGGTCTGCAGCCTTTTCAAAACCCTTTGCTTTGTTCACCCAATCAGCGTAGTTGCCGCTATAGCCATGCAATAAATACACAACCGGCAATGCCTGGAGACTTGGATAATTATCCGGTGTAATTACAACAGCTTTTATCGTTTTCTTCATTGATGGGCTGTAGGTTGATACGGTATCAACAACAGCGGCCATAGCGTGTTGCAGCAGCATAAACACACAAAAAATAACGACACTACTTTTCGAAATCCAGTTCACAAAATGTTTTGATTCTCTCTTCATTATTGGCTTAGGTTGTTTCATCTTTATCGAAGTGCTTACTTGAAAAGGGTGCGCATTCATCTGTTCTTTATCAATCTAATTTCCTCTATCGCTCATTAATTTCATGATACCAACATTAGTTTTTATGGCTTCATCGTTGCGTCGCAATCACTTTATCAGCAAGTCTGTGGGCAGCAATAATTTTGCTAAATCCAATGTATAAAATCTGATTACGATTTTAGATTTTAACGATAAGCTTTTTCCCGTTGTAGCTAATCTCTTTATCGGGCTGAACGCTTAAATTCTCACCTGCAC
>JANPIA010000243.1:0-33491 GCA_031424735.1 Segetibacter sp. | reverse complement strand
GAAGCAAATAGCAGTCGCTCATCGTATGCCGGCATGGGAGTTTATAAAAGCAGCAACAACGGAAAAACATGGGAGTACCTGGGTTTGCCCGAAAGCCATCACATTGGTAAAATATTATTGCACCCAACCGATACCAACATTGCCTGGGTAGCTGCCTTAGGTCACCTGTACTCGCCCAATAAAGAAAGAGGCGTTTATAAAACAACCGATGGCGGGAAAAACTGGAAACAGGTTTTGTATATCGACAACAACACCGGCGTGGTTGATATGGACATCAATCCATTAAACCCAAACGATGTATATGTTGCAGCCTGGTACAGAACCCGCCGTGCCTGGGATTTTGAAGAAGGCGGAAAAACCAGTGGCATTTACAAAAGTACGGATGGAGGTAACACGTTTAAATTGTCAACTGTAAGCGGTTCGGGTTTCCCGGTTGGGGATGGACTGGGAAGAATTGGAATTGCCGTGTCGCCAAAAAACCCGCAGGTAGTGTACGCTGTTTTAGACAACCAATTTAAAAGGCCCGATACCGCTAAAAAGAAAACCGACAGCCTATATGTTTTAAAAGATTTTAAAGGTTTAACCAAAGACCAGTTTCTGGGTTTAGACAATAAAAAGCTGGATACCTTTTTTAGAAAAAATGGCATACCGCGGAAATACACAGCCGAAATAGTGAAGGAACAAGTGCGTTCAGGTAAGCTGCTGCCGACCACTATTTGGGATTATTTATTTGATGGCAATGAAACGGAAACAGAGATAGTTGGTTGTGAGATTTACCGCAGTGACGATGCTGGCATAACCTGGAAAAAAGTAAACCAAAAATACCTTCCGCTGTACAATACCATCGGCTATTATTTCGGTAAAATTCACCTGAGCGCAACCAACGAAAACAAACTAATTATAACGGCTGTAAACCTGGAGATGAGTACCGATGGCGGCAAAACTTTTAAAAGCATTGGCGGTCCTACGGTGCACTCCGACCACCATGCGTGCTGGATAAACCCAAATCGCGATGGTCATATGATAAACGGAAACGATGGTGGAGTAAATATTACCTATGACGAAGGCAAACACTGGTTTAAAGCCAATACACCGGCAGTGGGACAATTTTATGGGATTACGGTTGACAATGCAAAACCTTATAATGTTTATGGCGGGTTGCAGGACAATGGCACCTGGTTTGGACCGAGCAATCATAAAGAAAACAACGACTGGTACAATGATGGTGACTATTCATTTAAACGAATTGCCGGGGCCGACGGAATGCAAGTGCAGGTAGACACACGGGATAATAAAACAGTGTATTATGGTTTCCAGTTTGGAAATTATTCGCGCTCTGTTACCGGCACCAGGGAAAGAAAGTCTATTAAGCCAGTGAACGATCTGGGGCAGGAAGCCTTTCGGTTTAACTGGCAATCGCCCATTTTACTTAGCCAGCACAACCAGGACGTATTTTATTTCGGCACTAATAAATTCCATCGCTCCTTAAATAAGGCAGATACTTTACCTGCAATAAGTGCCGACCTTACCACCAACCCAAAACAGGGTAACGTTCCGTTTGGCACTATTGTAACTATTGCAGAAAGCCCTTTAAAGTTTGGTTTGCTATATGCTGGTACAGATGATGGCAATATACACGTAAGTAAAGATGGGGGTTATACGTGGACCAATATCAATGGAAAACTTCCGCGGGGGCTATATGTTAGCCGGGTTGTTGCCAGCGCTTTTGAAGAAGGGAGGGTTTATGTTTCACTGAACGGCTATCGCAACGATAACTTCCTCCCATACTTATATGTGAGTGAAGATTATGGCTATACCTGGAAACTTATTGGCGACCTGCCAAACGAACCCATTAATGTTGTAAGGGAAGACACCAAACATCCGGAAATTATTTATGTGGGAACAGATGGCGGGGTATACATCAGTGTTAACCAGGGAAAGAATTTTATGGGCTGGAACAAAGGCTTACCTAAAAGCCTGCCCGTACATGATATGGTAATTCAAAAAAGAGACAATGAAATTGTTGTAGGTACCCATGGCAGGAGCATTTACATAGCAAAGCTTGATAGTGTACAACTTTTAGTTAAAGCACCCGCTACCAGCAATAGCAATGCGATGGATAGTCGCAAACCGGTAGATGCAAAATCTTCCAAACCACCACCCGCAAACAATAACGAAGCAGCAGAGAATGAGTAACTATGGTCATACCCGGAAATATACCAGTGTAATGTATTTTTCTCAGGTGATTAATTCTTCCTTAATAGAAAGAAATTCCTGAACAATGAATCCCTTTTGGTGCATTTTTGTTTATGTTTAAAGGTTTATTTTACACCTGATTTTCAAAGAGGGCCTTTCGTTAAATTTGACTATTAAATAAATTGCATTGAAAAAATTTACCCTATCCGTTTTATTCCCTGCTTTATGTTTTTTTGCATTGCCGGTTATATCTTTTACACAAACAAGGCAGCAGTTACAAATACCTGAAGAGCGCTGTGGCACCATGCATTGGTTGCAGGATATGTACCGTGTTTATCCTTCGTTTAAAGACCAATATCAAAAAAACGAAAAGGTATTAGGGCATGCCATTGCCGAAAAAGGTAACACTATTAACGGCGCAGCATTGCGTACCAACGCTATTACCATCCCGGTTGTGTTTCATATAGTGTTAGCCAATCCAAATTCCATTACTAACGCTATGATACAGGCGCAACTGGATACCCTAAACAAAGACTTTAGCGGCAACAATGCGGATTCAACTAAGATACCGGCAGCGTTTAAACCTTTTTATGGAAAAGGGAATATACAGTTTTGCCTTGCGCAGCGTACACCGGCAAATCAAAACACAACGGGTATACAAAGAATAACATCATCCGTTACTTCGCAAACGGGCGTAGGCGATAGAATAAAATACACCGCACAAGGTGGTGCAGATTCATGGGACCCATCAAAATATGTAAATGTTTGGGTAGCGAATTTTGCAAGTTCAACCATATTAGGGTATGCAACTTTCCCCATTGGCACACCGGAAAACCCCGGTCCTTTTCCTGTGCAGGAACAGGGCTTGGTAATACTTGCGGGTGGCGTACCGGGTGGCACTGCAGCGCCATATAATTTCGGCAGAACCCTTACACATGAAATGGGTCATTATTTTTGGTTGCGCCACATTTCAGGCGACTCACCATGCGGCGATGATTTTCCAAATACGCCTGGCATAGACGATACACCGCAACAATCGGATCAAACTTATGGCTGTCCCCCGGGTGTGCTGGCTTCAGGTTGCGCTGCCTCACCAAACCCACCCGGAAGAATGTACCAAAATTTTATGGATTATGTTGACGATCGGTGCATGGTGATGTTTACCAAAGGACAAAATACGCGAAGTGAGGCTGCCCTTTCAACCTACCGGTCGTCACTCATCACCTCCAACGGATGTACGCCTGTTCCAACCATTCCTTTTGATGCCTCCATTTCGGCAATAATAAACCCGCTGGCAGGCCAGGCATTATGTGGGGCAACCTCCATTGCTCCAATAGTAACGCTTACTAATCCGGGAGTAAATACACTCACTTTCGCAACCATAACGGTAAGCCTTGATGGAGGACCTGTTACCAATTATCCGTGGACCGGATCGTTACCAACCGGTGCGCAAATAAATGTGAATTTAAACTCTGTAACCGGGCTATCAGCCGGATCGCATACTTTAAATGTTTGTGTTATCAGTCCCAACGGTCAAACCGATGGCGATGCCAGCAACAATTGCAAATCAATCGCGTTTACCATTATCAGCAGTGGAAGCGGGGGTTTACTTGCACCCGTTTTTGAAGGGTTTGAATCGCCAACATTTCCACCGGCAGGATGGTCCGTTACACCCTCTTCCGGAAGTTATATTTGGTCGCGTACAACAGCCGCTGCAAAGTCGGGCATTGCCTCAGCCTATGTAAACATTTACAACAATACCACCATTGGCCGAAACGACTTTTTGCGTTCACCTTCCGTTAGCTTTCCACCTACTTATTCGTCGGCATTCCTGAGTTTTGACTATGCTTATAAAAGGTACTCCGCCAACCAAAACGGCGATACATTGGAAGTGCTGTTGTCGAGCGATTGCGGAGCATCATTCGTTTCCATCTTTAAACGCGGTGGTGCTACTTTGCCCACCACTTCCGGGTTTACCGGCGACGTCAATTGGTTTCCTACTGCACCCGAATGGACAGCTACACCAGTAATCCTCGATATTTCGGCCTACAGATCCAATGCAGTGATTGTTCAGTTCCGGGCACGCAATGGTTATGGTGAAAATATTTTCCTCGATAACATTAATATTTATGGCACCATACCCAGCAGCAACGATGCAATGGTCGCTTCCATCCTTAGCCCGTCAGGAGAATTTTGTTCTTCAGCGGTTACACCGGTTGTCAACATCAAAAACAACGGATCATCGCCGCTTACAAGTTTTAAAGTAAACTCGCGGGTTGATAATGGGACCTTGTTCACCAAGGCTTTTACCGGGTTAAATATACAGCCCGGCAATGTGCAGGTATTTACGCTGGATGCTATTTCTGGGCTAACAAATGGTGGGCACACATTTACCGCATACACAACCGAACCAAACGGGCAGGCAGACCAGGTACCGGGTAACGATACTGCCCGTAACCAGTTTACGAGTAATATTGCCATCAGTGTACCTGTTGTGGAAGGATTTGAAGGAACTTCCTTTCCACCCACTGGCTGGAGGGTTATTAACCCTGACGCTGGTGTAACTTGGACCAGGACCACTACGGCTGCAAAAACAGGAACAGCCTCTTCTCTCATCAGTATGTTTAATTACCCGGCAGGCGTAGGACAGTTTGATTATCTGCGTTCGCCGCTTGTAAATTTGAACAACACATTTGATTCTGCTTTTGTGAGCTTTCAATATGCCTATAAATATTTTGGAATAGGCTATAGCGATACACTCGAATTGGTTGCTTCATCTGATTGTGGTGTATCGTGGAATAGTTTATGGAAACGAGGCGGAACACAACTGGCAACCACTACGGTAACCGGGGCTACTCCGTTTGTACCAACCGCTGCAAACTGGGTGCAGGCAATCATTACAACGAGCAGCTACCGTAGTGGCGATGTGTTTTTTGCGCTGCGTTCAAAAGGAGGCTACGGTCAAAATTTATATGTTGACGACATTAATATGACAGGTAAGAATATACCTGATTATGACCTAACGGTAAGCGACATCCGGTCTCCGGCAGTCGATATTTGCGATGCAACATCACCGGTTAGAGTGACTGTTAGAAACATAGGCAAGCTTACCGTAAATACGTTAAAACTAAGTTATACGGTTGATAATGGAAGTGCTGTTATCACCTCGTTTACGGGCTTAAACCTTGCCCGTTTAACTGATACTACCCTTACCCTGCCGGCGCTAACAAACCTGTCGGTTGGCAACCATATTTTAAAAGTTTACTCAAGCGAGCCGAATGGTGTAGCAGACCAGGCACCGGCGAACGATACACTTACAAAAATTATAAGTGTAAAGTTGATTGTTTCAGCGCCATTGGTGGAAGGTTTTGAGGGTACCACTTTCCCGCCTGCCGGGTGGGATATTACCCAACAGCCTGTTGATGCAATCACCTGGGCACGTACCACCATAGCTGGTAAAAGCAGCTTAGCCTCTGCCTATATCAACAATTTCAACTATGCTTTTGGCGACCGGATAGACAACCTGGTTTCTCCCGTGATACGTTACTCCGGTGCAGATTCGGTTTTTCTGAAGTTTGATGTATCGGCAGTAACCTATAGCTTCCCGGGCAGTACGGCTATACCGCTGGATACGCTGGAGGTGCTGGCCACTACCGACTGCGGTGTAACTTTCCGTTCTATCTATAAAAAGTTTGGAGCCGAATTGCAAACCATCGGCGATGCCAATACGCCCATTGCTGATGAATTTTTCCCTAAAGGAAATTATCAATGGAGAAAAGACTCGGTAAACCTTACAAGAATATTAGGGACCAGCAGTAATGGGGTGAGGATACGATTCAAGAACACAGAAAACTTTGAAAACAACATCTTTCTCGATAACATCAATTTTGAAACGAAAGTAGTACCGGCAAGGTTGAAGCAGAACGGCTTTATGGTTACACCCAATCCTTTCCGTAACAGTTTTGTGATACAGCATTATTTACCACCAACCGATCTTCGTGGCTATGGAGTGTACAACTCAGTTGGGCAGCAGGTACTGAACCAGGCGTTTGGTGCAGGCACGGCCGATAGTTATATACCGGTAAACATGGATCGTTTTGCAGCAGGTGTTTATACCATTAAGCTGATGTACACCGGAAAAACCGTTACGCAAAAACTGGTTAAGCTCAACTAACAAACCATTTTCAATATAGTGTGAAAGTGCCTCCTTAGCGGGGCACTTTTGTTTTAAGTAAAGTTGTTTTGTAACGTAGCTTTGCGGCAGAAATTTATAAGTATGAAAGACGAAGCGACTTTGGTGGAAACGATTGTAGCCAATGAAACCGACCCTGAACTGAAAAGTATAGGTGAAAAAGTAATTAATAGTGAACGCTTAACGCCGGCTGATGGTATTGCTTTATTTGAAAAAAGTTCTTTGGCCTATGCCGGCGCTCTTGCTAACTGGGTTCGAGAGAGGAAACACGGTAACAAAACCTATTTCAATCGCAATTTTCATATTGAGCCTACCAATGTTTGCGTGTTTTCGTGCAAGTTTTGCTCTTATTCAAAGCTGTATGCGCATAAGGATGAAGGGTGGGAGTTATCTATTGACCAAATGCTGGACATCGTAAAAAAATACGACGGGCAGCCAGTAACGGAAGTACATATTGTTGGTGGTGTTCATCCAAAAATGAACCTCTCCTTTTTCATAGAACTTATTCAACAAATAAAAGCCTACCGACCCGATATTCATATTAAAGGATTTACGCCGGTTGAGCTCGACTACATGTTCAGGAAGGCAAAGCTTACGGTGGAAGACGGAATGAAACTTATGCACGATGCAGGTCTTCAGTCGCTGCCCGGCGGCGGTGCTGAAATATTTCATCCTGAGATAAGAGAACAAATTTGTGCAGATAAAGTAGATGCAGAAGGTTGGCTTAATATACATAAAGCAGCGCACCATTTAGGAATGCACAGCAATGCTACTATTCTTTATGGGCATATAGAAAAATTCTGGCACCGGATTGACCATATGGAACGACTGCGCCGTTTGCAGGATGAAACAAAAGGGTTCAACACCTTCATCCCGCTAAAATTCAGAAACAGCGATAATGAAATGAGCAACGTACCAGAAAGCAACGTGGTGGAGGATATGCGTATGTATGCGATCGCACGTTTGTATTTAGATAATTTCCCGCACATTAAAGCTTATTGGCCTATGCTGGGCAGGCAAAATGCGCAATTAACTTTATCGTTCGGTGTAAACGACATGGATGGTACTATTGACGATTCAACTAAAATATATTCGATGGCGGGCAGCGAAGAACAAAACCCCGCAATGACAACCGCTGAGTTGGTTACCCTCATTAAACAAGTGAAGCGGGAACCGGTGGAACGCGATACGGTTTACAACGAAATAAGAAACTATACCCATGTGCCACTGGCAGAGATCGATCCGCAATTGAATTATTTTACCAGTGGGCGAACCGAATAGCCCTGTTGTTGTAAGAGATGGATTACACCCCTTTCGCCACCAAGGTGCCCTGCCCCTACAGCAAGCAACGTTGACCGTTTTGCAATAGAGGGAAACTGGTGAACCCAGTTTTTATTCCGGTCGTACAGGATGAGATCGAGATAGCTTTTTATCCCAGCTTCTTCCTGCGTGGTAAGATCGTGCAATACTTCAATATCCTGCGAGCGGTACACCTCGATCATTTTTTGAACAGACAGCTGGTACTTACCAATACTGTCAATGGTTTTTACCAGTTCATCTGCCTGTTCAACATAGGGAATACTATCGAATATGCTGCTTTGAAAGGCCATTGTTTCCAGCCCCTTTGTTTCTTTCTTTTGGCGGCTTGCTTCGTCAATAATTCTAAGGTCGATACCATTCTTTTTTTCGCAGGGCAAAAACAATTCATACAGGCTCGATGCGATCATCATAGGTTGCTGGCGCTCCAGTATGCTGAAGGGCATCCCAGGCTGGTGCTGTTCAAAAAATGTTTTTACACGCAGGTAATCGCCTGATGGTATAATGTCGGCAAGAGTCTTATCATCCTTCATTTGCAAACTGGTGACACCCTCCAACAACTCGCCCATGTTATCCATATCTACTTCTAAATAAACCTGGTCAACCTGTTTCAAAATTGTTTTTACATTGTCACTCAACACAGCGTCCTCCGCACACATCAGGTGCATCGTTCCTAAAAAATACGAAGGTTGTTCCAGGTCTTTACCCGATATCTCCCACAACAAAGTTTTTTGATTGACCGCTGTTTTGAAAGTGTTTTTTTGTTTGCACGAAAACAGGAAGGCCAATCCAAGCAGCGACAGTGTTTTTGTAAACGTTATCATTTAAATGAAGATAAGATATGGCTACTTACCATAGATAAATTGAAAAACGATTGGCATGGTTTTGTTAATACTATTAATGTTTTTTAAGGGTTTAGGGTTGAAAAGGGGGCTCAATTCTTTGAGCCTCTATTTTTTTGTATATACCGCACCTGCGCAGCATACCCGCTACACGGCATCCGTTACCCCTCCACTAATTTCCTCCCTGTTTCAGCAACTTCGATCGCATTCAATCAGGAGGATGATTTCAACCTATATTTTAGTTAGTAAATATGCTTGCTGAATTTTTTCCATAGTTAGGGAAAAATAATACCCTGTTTAGCACATGACTTTTTACGGCTGCAAACGCATCAATTTTTACGCATGAAAAAGTGAAAAAAACAGATGGGTAATATGGCATCTGGCAACAGTAGTAAACCGTACCGCGGATGATGATGGAAGGCAGTTTGCTCCGTTACCCTGCCTGCCAATGCTGGAATAGTACAGGACGATTCCACCAGTTGACTAAAATATTTTTGCGAAAACGAAATGGTTGCCGTATGAAAAAAGTCAGAAATCTTCTCTGTTTATTTATCGTGCTTTTCACTATAATAAACGTATCGCCAAAAAACATTCATTTGATGATCGCGCCGGCAACCTTAACTGAAAACACGGTTTCGTTGTTATGGGATAAGCAAACAGGTACCGATGTGGTATATGAAATTGTACTGAACGAAAGACTGGTAGCCTCTACAGGTAAAATAAGCGGCAATCTTGCAGGTGGACTGTGTTATGGGCAGGTATAAAACAAATCAAATTTCGTTTAATACCAGCGTTGGCAACTCCATACCGTAGTCAAACTCCTCCAACTGGTCGGGCGCCAATTTAAAATTTTTATTGATTGGCCAGGCTTCCATCCTGTCTGCCGGGTATTGAAAAGTAGCGATCTCTTTTATCCGATCCTCACTCAATCCATCGCTGATCCATTCGCCGGCAAGTTCGGGTGTGAGTATGGCCGGCATCCGGTTTTTGGTGTTGTGAATTTGTTGCATCAGGCTATTCGCCCTTGTAGTTACCAATGAACAAGTATTTATTGTTTCACCCGTTTCTTTGTCTGTCCACCGTTGCCATATGCCCGCAGTTAAGTGAACTTGCAGGCTGCCTTTAGTGTGTATAAAGTAAGGATATTTAATTGCTGTCTTTAACGGTTGCCCTTTTTTCCCCAGGGGAAAAATATGCCGCCATTCAAAAAAGCCGGTTGAGATAAAAAGGCACCTGCGTTTGAGTGCAGCATCACGGTATATTTTTCCCGGAAGCAAAAGTTCTTCACCTTTGGCGTTTAATGTGGTAACCGGCGGGCGATATTTACCCTTTTCATCATTGCCACCACGCCTGAATTTTTCAACCGCTTCTCTCGATGAGAGGTAATGCGGTATAAAGCCCCACTCCATCATTTCAATATCCCATTTACATTTTTCGTCGGGCACAATCACCGGCACCTTACCATATAAAAAACCATCATGAAAAATTGTGTCGTCAAACAATTGTTTTTCGAGGGTGCGTTCAACCTGCAAAAAATCGAGTTGCAGATTGTTGCGGATGTGCATGGCTTTATAGTAACACATATTAGAGAAATAAGTAAATAAATGATGTGGCAAATTTAGAACATGCCGCTTTTTATTGGCTCAAAGAAGTTGAACAATACTTTCTATATTTTCCAGGTAGATTAAAAAAACCAATCACTAAAAAATAATCACCATCTAACGGGTGCTAAATAAAATTGTATGTTATTGCACGCTGCAAACACGATTGCCTTGATTTAACTAACGTAAGTATCTGCAACGGTTAAGACAGAAAGGTCAATTTCGGGCTTTAGTTCCTAACTTCAATAACCCTTTTTTAAAAAGAGGATTATCTATTTGCCAAACGAGCAATCAAAGCCTCCTTGCGTAAATAAAGGGACATCAGCTTAAGCAACAAACAGAAAAAAAAGCAATTATGTCGATAACAAAAGAAACAGAACTGGTTGGTATGAAAAAAGTAAGTGAGGCGGTAGCCTGTACTTTGAAAGAAATGAGAAACTATGCAAAGCCTGGTATGACAACAAAACAGTTAGACGATTATGGAGCAGCGATACTTTCAGATTTCGGTGCAAAATCAGCCCCCTATTTAACCTATGGTTTTCCGGGATGGACCTGTATAAGTATAAACAATGAATTTTGCCACGGTATCCCATCGGCAAGCAGAATACTACATGAAGGTGATTTGATCAATATAGATGTTTCAGCGGAGCTGAATGATTTTTGGTCGGACAACGGAGGTTCATTTGTGCTGGGTGACGACATTAACCGGCACCAAAAACTTGTAGACACTTCAAAACTTATCTTACATAAAGCCATCAATAATATAAAAGGTGGTGTACGTATTTCAGATATAGGTAGCTTAATAGAAACCGAAGCGAAAAAGCATGGTTATAAAGTTATCAAGAATTTGACCGGGCATGGTATCGGTAAAAGTCTTCACGAAGAGCCACGCGAAGTAGCCAATTATAGGGACCGTTTTAACCTTACAAGATTTAAGAAAAACTCGGTTGTTGCCATCGAAACATTTATATCTACAACGTCAACGTTTACAGAAACCCTAAACGATGGTTGGACAATGGTTGGGAATAAAGGCGGCTTTATGGCCCAACACGAACATACAATTGTGGTTACCGATGGTTTACCAATTGTACTTACAGAGATGAATGAAATTTGGAATTAAGAAAGGTAGGATGCGCTAATTAAAGCGAGGAGCAAAACTTCAACATCTTGCCTACCTCACTATTAAAATTTTTTGCAATTCTGGTGCATTTAAAAACGTATAATTTTTTGCAATTATCCGGTAGCTTTTTATTATGATGTTATGTGAAACCACCTGGAAATAACAGACTTTTTGATATACGAGTCCATATTGCCTGTATGCAATGGATGCTTTTGTAGCGGTAGTTGGCGGATTTTTTTAATTGATTAAAATTATTGGACATCAAAAAGCTGTCGCTGTTTTTAATGGTTTGCTTTTTTTCGCGTCCAGGTATTGTGTACACGCAAAATTTTAACCTGCCAGGCTATAAACTTGAACCAATAAATTTGTCGGCAACTTTTGAAAAGCAACTAAATAAAATGGCATTAAAGCTTATGAAAAATGCTGCGGTAACAAAAATTTGATGAACCAACATTTGCCAGGGTAAAAAGCGTGAATTTTACAAATGGAACTATCGAAGTAAAGTTTTGAGCAGGGTTTTAAAAAATGCGCCGCAATTTGCAAGGGGATTTTGGAATTGCATTCAGGATAAACGATAGTAGTTAAAAAAATAAGAGTATTTATATATGCCCGGTTAATGCAAGGGTTGACTACCAGGTTAGAAGAAATCATTCCATTTCAATATTATTTATATCCCGATTATAAATTTGACCGGCTGCGCAGGGAGTTTCCGGAGAAATAGGAATCCTATGAAGATATGGAATGAATAAGTGGATCGCCCTGCGAATTGAAGTGAAGAGTGTAAAAGCTAAGTTGTTCATCAATAACAACCAACGGCCTTCATTGGTTGTAAACGACCTCAATTTAGGGACAGGTACATCTGGCTCTATTGGTTTATGGGTGGAGGTGGGAACAGAAGGTTTTTTTTCGGACTTAAAAACAATCAAGGCCGATTACTCAACGTTACGCTCAATCACAACTGCATGGTTCTAATTCAGCATTGCATTTATTGTTACAGAAGAATTATTGCCAAAAAAAAGGCAGGTATAAAAATACCCGCCGCTGCACTCAATTTAAATATAG
This sequence comes from Segetibacter sp., assembly GCA_031424735.1. Lineage (GTDB taxonomy): Bacteria > Bacteroidota > Bacteroidia > Chitinophagales > Chitinophagaceae > Segetibacter. Next base: position 21,161 of record JANPIA010000243.1, on the reverse strand, counting down.
TGAATGCACATGAGGGTTTAAAGATATTGCAATACGCTCCGTATACGAAAGAAGGTGTAGATAAATTTTACTTCCGTTATGTTAATTTTATTGAAAGGTCCTTCCCGTTTATCAGTCCATTTTCGGCAAGGCAAATTTTATAGTTGAGATAAAAGTTTATTTTAGAATGGTGCAAACAAATTGCTTCACTGCTATGAGAATTATCTGCCTTGCGTTAATTGTTTCATTTTGGTTTACCGCCAATACGGTCGGGCAAACTAAAACCATCCAGCGTTTAAAACAGGAGATTTCTTCCGCTTCTTCTAATCAAAATAAAATGCGGAGCATTGTAGAACTCTGCGATCAGGGTTATAGTCTTCATCCCGATACCTTAATAAAATATGCACTTCAAATAAACGGCCTCGCAGAAAAAACAAATAGTCTTCAATCAATGGTTAGGGCGAAATTTTATATTTCGTCGGCATTAACTACAAAAGGACTTATCGACTCTTCCATGCAGCTTGCCCAGGAGTGCATGGCTTTGTTAACCAACCAGGTAAACGATCCGCTTTTACAAGCCAATGTTTACAACCAGATGGGTCGATGCTTTATGCGGAAAAATCAATACAAAGAGGCAATTGGTATGGGTTACAAGGTTATAACGATTGCTGAGAAAAGTAAAGACGTATTGCTTCAGCTAAAGGGTAAAACTTTAATAGGCTGGGCTTACCTGGAAATGGGGCAAACACGGGAAGCACTCAACTGGCATTTAAAGGCTTTGTACACAACTTCCGACACATTGATACTTGAGAAATATGGAATATTGTTTGCCAACCTGGCAATTAATTATGGTGGTGTAAATAAAATGGATTCGGGGTTTTATTACATTCACAAAGCAGTAAGGTATTCAAGAAAACATGAGAACCTTTTTGCCTTATCCAACTCGCTTGCAATAGAAGCACAACTGTATGTTAGAACGCGGCAAACCAAACTTGCTGAGCAGCCATTAAAGGAAGTTGTAGAAATGAGAAAACTGATTGGCGACCCATTTTATATAGTGAGCGATATGGCACAATTGGCTCTGTATTATGCTCACTTCGGTCAGCCGGAAAAAGGTATTGCACTTTGCGAGGAAGGTATTAAAATAGCCAACAATTTTAAAATAGGTACCAAGCTGTTTTTTCTTTACAGCACCCTTGGTGAAAATTATAAGGCGATGAACAACACGGGAAAATATGCAGAGGTGCTCGAAAAAATCATCGCTTTAAAAGATTCCGTTTACAATTTGAACTCTGCAGAAGCGATTGCTGAAATGCAAACAAAGTACGATCTGCAGCGAAAAGAAAACATCATCATCCAGCAAAAATTAGACATCATAACAAAGGATTACATTTTGTACGGATCCTTAATTCTAGTAGTGTTTGGTATCATTATCTCCTTGCTGATATTTAGAGATTACAAAAGGAAACAGGAACTCGTATTCAAGAAAATGCGCGAAGAGGAAAAACTCCAGTCGCAGGTAGCGGTGTTGGTTGCACAGGAGAATGAACGGAAGCGGATAGCAGCCGATCTGCACGACAATATGGGTGCCTACGCATCTGCTATTTCTGCTAATGTTGATGATATGATGATGATGGCGGATAAAGGCACTTCGGAAAATATTTTGGAGAGTATGAAGAATAATGCAAGTGAGATAATGCTGAACCTGCGCGACACTATTTGGGTACTGAATAAAGAATCGATCTTTTTAACAGGTGTTAGCGACCGCTTTAAAAGTTATGTTCAAAAAATACGGGATTCCTACCCCGGAATTACCATCGAAATACAGGAGGATATCACCAACGATATTTCACTTTCGCCGGAAAGCGCTTTAAACATGTTACGCATATTGCAGGAAGCTTTTCATAATGCCATTAAGCACAGTGGTGGAAATTATATTATCATCAGTATTAGCTGCCATCAAAAATTAAAATTGAGTATTTCCGATAATGGGAGGGGTATTTTATCAGCAAATGAAAATACCCACGGAAGTGGAATTCAAAATCTTCGCAACCGGGCGAAAGCCAATGGATGGTCTATTAATTTTAAAAGCCATAGCCCTGCTGGTACCCTGGTTGAATTATCTTCCTGATTACTACAAACTAAGTATTGCTTTATGGAGGTGATAACGCAATCTTTAACCAACTTTCAACTATGCCAGTTCAAATTGCCTTAGCAGAAGATAATGCTGTAAACCGAAATACATTCCTGAATAAAATACAGCATTATCCCGATTTGAGTCTCGTGTTTTCGGCGGTTGATGGCGATGATTGTCTTGAGCAGTTAAAAGGTCTTCCCTTCAATCAACACCCCGATGTAGTTTTTGTTGACCTTGAAATGCCAGGACTAGATGGAATTCAAACCATACAGATCGCTAAAACCTTATATGGCTATATTCATTTTATAGTGCTAACTGTTTTTGATGATGAGGAGAAAATTTTTGAAGCCATCCGTTCGGGTGCCGCCGGGTACTTATTGAAAGATGAAAGCGCATACGCTATTCGTAATGCCATAGCCAGTGTGCTCGATTTTGGTGGAGCACCCATGAGCCCTGCCATTGCCAGAAAAGCTTTAGACATGCTGGGCAAATCGAACATGGGAATAAATGTTCCGCACGATGAAACAGAAGTGGATGCGGTGTTGTCGCTTCGCGAAAAAGAAATATTGCAGCATACCATACACGGGCTGGATGCAAAACGAATTGCAGAAATCTTAAACATTAGCGTGCTCACTGTTCGTAAGCACATCGCCAATATCTACCAGCGTTTACATGTAAACTCAAAAGCGCAGATCATACATCTTGCCCACGAACGAAAATGGTTTAAAAGCTGATGGCTGAAGTATAAACTATACCGGCTTCACCTAATCAAAACAAAGCAATAACGCTGTTAATAAATGCAATTCATAATCCCTGCCTGCCAACATGCTTTGCTCTTCGCCTGAAGATTACCTTCTCCAGTTCAACTGCAAAAAACACCAGCGACGATGCAGCGGTCACTAAAATAAACTCCTGGAGGGTTAAAGGCTCCGTTTTAAAAACCGGTTGCAGAAATGGAACATAGGTTAATGAAAATTGCAACAACAAGGCTAACAGCACCGCACCAAAAAGCGGTTTGTTAGAAAATAGTCCGATACTAAACAGCGATTGGTTTTCGCTGCGGATGGCCAGCACGTGCCCAAGCTGGCTAAGACACAGAACATTGAATACGATGGTTTGCCAATGCATACCATTTTTGAGCGCCCAACCCTGCAGCGATAAAGCTATCCCCGCCATAAAGATTCCAACCCATAACATATGCAGCCCCCTGCCATTAGCAAAAACGCTTTCCTGCGGTGGTCGTGGTGGCCGGTTCATAATATTTTTTTCAGCTTTTTCGTACGACAGTGCAATCGCCGGTAAGCCATCACTAACAAGGTTTATCCATAATATATGTATAGGAAGCAACGCCACTGGCAAACCAATGATGGGGCCCAACAACAGCGTCCAAAGTTCGCCTGAGTTGGTCGTCATCATGTACTTTATAAACTTCAGTATGTTGTCGTAAATCCTCCTTCCTTCCCGTACCGCTTTTATGATCGTGGAAAAATTATCATCCATCAAAATCATATGTGCCGCTTCTTTTGAAACATCTGTTCCGGTTATACCCATTGCAATACCAATGTTAGCCCGCTTTAACGATGGCGCATCGTTCACTCCATCGCCCGTCATCGCAACGTAGTGCCCTTTATGCTGCAACATTTTTACAATCTGTAGTTTCTGCTCGGGCGATACACGGGCATATACTTTTATCTTTTCAACTTTTGCCAGAAAGGTATCTTCATCAAATGCTGCCAAATGTTGACCAGTTACAACCATATCGTGGTTGTTGCTTAAAATGCCAATTCGTTTTGCAATGGTGGTGGCGGTAATTGGGTGGTCGCCTGTTATCATTACCGGTACAATGCCTGCTGTTTTACATTGCGCAACGGCTGCTTCTACTTCCTCACGCGGCGGGTCAATCAACCCGGCAAGGCCTAAAAACTGCAAACCTTGTTCATGGGTTTCACTGTCTGGTTTATCGGGTAATGCATCCCAATACTTGTAGGCAAACCCTAATACACGCAGTCCTTTTGTAGCCATCTCATCTACCTGTTGCTCAAATGCCTTTACATCTTCCAATACACAACGCTGCAATAAAATATCCGGCGCGCCCTTGGTAAACGAAATGATTTTATTTTCCTGTTGATGAAAAGTGGTCATCAGTTTGCGGTCAGCGTCAAAGGCAATTTCAGCCAGCCTTTTCCATAAGCCAGGTTCAATATTTTGTTCCCGCGCCACTTCCATCAGGGCTATTTCTGTACTATCGCCTCTCAGGGTTTTATCTGCATCTTCAGCAACATCGTTATTCATTGCAAATGCGTGCAGCAGTAATCCCATATCATCCTTATATTCTGCTGTTGATAAAGAAGCCCGTTCGTGCACCTGGCCATTGGAAAACACCTGCTCAACGTGCATTTTATTTTTAGTAAGGGTGCCCGTTTTATCGGTGCATATAAAAGTTACCGACCCTAATGTTTCTACCGCCGGCAATTTTCTTATCAGGCTGTTGAACCGGATCATTCTTCGCGCAGCCAAAGCCAGCGAAATGGTGATCACAGCCGGTAATGCTTCGGGTATGGCAGCTACGGCAAGCGATATGCTGGTAAGTACCATCTTGGTAATATCCTCGCCTCGCAGCCATCCTGCTACAAAAAATAAAATGCATAAAAACAAAACCAGTACCGAAAGCTTTTTACCGAACGATGCCATGCGTTGTTGCAGTGGTGTTTGCATCTCATCTTCCTGCAACATTTTGGCAATACGGCCAAGTTCCGTTTTCATGCCGGTGGCAACTACCACGCCGGTGCCGCGGCCATAAGTAACAAACGTTCCTTTAAATGCCAGGTTAGTTTTGTCGCCCAATGGTATATCCGTGGCTTCCAGTAAATCACTCACTTTATCAATAGCATTCGATTCGCCGGTTAACGATGCTTCCTCAATTTTTAGGCTTTTCGATTCTATTATCCGCAGATCTGCTGGTACGGCATTGCCAGCTTCTAATAACACTATGTCTCCCGGAACCAATTCCACGGCCGATAACCAGGCGAGTTGCCTATCGCGAAACACCCGTGCCTGTGTAACTGACATTTGCTTTAACGCAAGCATAGCCTTTTCCGCACGAAATTCCTGGATGAAACCCAGGAACGCATTTAGTAAAACAATAACCAGGATTACAATGGTATCAGTAAAATCGCCAACAATACCCGATATGATGGCCGCTACCAGCAGGATTAAAATCATCACATCTTTAAACTGTGCAAACAGCATCGCCAGTACGCTTTTCTTTTTGCCTTCTTCTAACTCATTGGGTCCGTGGTGCTGCGCTTTTTCGCGGGCTTCATTTGAACTCAGGCCTTCCAGTTTCGATCCCAGTTTGTTCAACGTATCTTCAATGCTTAATGTATGCCAGTTCATATTATTTGATTTCTATTGAAAATTGCATGCTTAAATAATTGCTTTCCCCTGTAACCGACTTTGTTTTTTATGGCTTCTTCCTCAGCCCCGGCGTTTCACTTCAACTTATTGCTCCATGTTTAATAACCGTCTTCAGTTATAACTAAAATTAACCGTAATCAACCATCGTTGCATAACTATAACAAATCCTACGGTTAGCAAGTATTGCAATAGAAAGCCGGCTTCCGAACTAAATGTAATAATTGCCATGCCTTGCATGCGGTTATACCTTACCTAAATGGTTTTCTACTGTTTTCGTGAATTGTATGCTGCGACTTATTACCATGATTTCTAAAACCAGGCCTCCTTTTTCCGCTTACTTTCTAATAACCTACTTTTGCAGCTTGCTCGAAATACCGGGTTAGTTAGTCAGTTAATAATGAAAGTAGGATTTGTAAATATTTTTGGTAAGCCAAATGCCGGCAAGAGCACACTCTTAAATGCATTGATCGGCGAGAAAATGGCGATCGTTAGTTCCAAAGTTCAAACAACACGCCACCGTATAAAAGCCTTTTTAAACAAGCCTGGCGAATACCAGATCATCTTTTCCGACACCCCGGGAATAATTGAACCAAAGTATAAGCTTCACGAAAAAATGATGAAAGCCGTAAAAGGCAGCCTGGAAGATGCCGATGTTGCTTTGTTACTGGTTGATGTTAAGGAGAATTGGCATGATGCGGACGAAATTTTTCAAAAACTTCGTTTAAAAGTTCCGGCTATCGTTGTAACTACTAAAACCGATACTGCTAAAGAAGGTAAAATCGAAGAAGCAAAAACCTTCTTTTCAACGAAAGCTTATTGTAAAGAATGGATCGGGATTTCGGTAACGAAAGATCTGAACCTGGAACTGCTTTTGCAAAGCATTCTACGCTACCTCACTAAGGGCGAACCATTTTACAATGAAGATGACCTGACCGATTTGCCAACCAAATTTTTTGTTGGCGAAATGGTAAGAGAAAAAATATTTCAATTGTATGGCGATGAAATACCATACCATACTACCGTTCTCATCAATGAATTTAAAGAGAAAGAAAGCCTTATAAAAATACAGGCGGACATAATTGTGCAGCGTGAAAGCCAGAAGGCAATCATTTTGGGGGAAGGTGGAAAGATGATAAAACAACTGGGTACTTTAGCCCGTGTGGACATGGAAAAATTTTTAGACCAAAAGGTATTTTTACAATTGTTTGTAAAAGTGAAAAACAAATGGCGCGACGATGAGTTGAAGCTTAGGGAGTATGGATACAACTCGTGATGAGAATGTGAAAGGCAGCAGTAAAAATTATGTGAAACTCGTTTTGTTTAAAGATTTACAACTGCGAACACGTAATGGTAATAATGTTTATTAGTGAATAGGAAGCTTGAAAAAATAAAAGTAAAAAAATGGGATTTACAGTAGCTATAGTGGGCCGCCCAAATGTGGGTAAAAGCACTTTTTTTAACAGGATGGTTGAGCAACGTAAAGCAATTGTTGACGATGTAAGCGGCGTAACACGCGACCGGCAATACGGGGTGGCCGAGTGGATCGGTAAAAATTTTAATGTAATTGATACCGGTGGTTTTGTGCCCGATAGCAGCGATATTTTTGAAACTGAAATTCGCAAACAAGTTAAAATAGCAATTGAAGAAGCGAATGCAATGATATTTATGGTAGATGCCTCCACTGGCATTACCGATCTTGATCAATCGATGGCGGATGTGTTGAGGCGCAGTACCAAACCCGTTTTTTTATGTGTTAACAAGGTTGATAACAGCGAACGTTTACTGGAAGCTGCGGAGTTTTACAGCCTCGGTTTTGAAAGTATATTTTTTGTGAGCAGCATAAGCGGAAGCGGCACCGGTGAAATATTGGATGCAATAACCGACCTGATATCCCAGGAGGTTTCAGACGAGATGTTAAGCCAGAATGAGTTGCCAAAATTTGCCATTATTGGTCAACCTAATGTTGGCAAATCTTCGTTACTGAATGCACTGGTAGGACAGGAGAGAACCATTGTAAGCAACATTGCCGGCACCACCCGCGATACCATCCACACACATTACAACCTATTTCAAAAAGAATTTATTTTAATTGATACCGCAGGTATCCGCCGCAAAACAAAGGTGAATGAGGACCTTGAGTTTTACTCGGTGATACGGGCAATAAAGGCGATGGACGAAGCAGATGTTTGTTTGTTATTGCTCGATGCCTCCAAAGGTATTACCGCGCAGGACCTGAATATTTTTAGCCTTGCCGTAAAGAAAGGAAAGGGCATTGTTGTACTGGTAAATAAATGGGATTTGATAGATAAGGAGACTAACACTGCCCGCGATTATGAAAAGCAGCTGAAAGAAAAGCTTGCCCCCTTTACCGACGTGCCCATACTGTTTGTATCTGTTACAGAGAAAATGCGGATTTTTAAAGCAATGGAAATAGCGTTGGAAGTGTATGATAACAAGGTTAGAAAAATTGCCACCTCCCAGTTAAACGATATCATGCTGAAAGCGGTAGAAGCTTACCATGCGCCGGTTGTTAGGGGAAATGCCGTTAAGATTAAGTATGTTACTCAGTTGCCAACGCACGTACCTTCGTTCGCATTCTTTGCAAATTACCCCGACGATATAAAAAATCCCTATCGCAATTACCTGGAAAATAAGCTTCGAGAACACTTTAATTTTACTGGAGTACCCATCCGCATTTTCTTCAGAAAAAAATAACAGCAGCGCTTTTTTCATATTGCATTAAAAAACGATTTAAATAGTTGGTGGAGTCATTAAACCGTATATTTTTGCGCTCGAATAAAAAAACAAACAATGAAAAAATTCTTCGCAGTTATCGCATTAGGCGGTGTATTAGTAGCTTGTAACGATGATAAGGCAAGTGAAACAACTACAGATTCAACAACAAACGTTACTGTTGATACAGCTAAGCCTGTTGTTATTGATACCACCACTACTATGATTATGGATACAGTTAAGCCTGCTACTGCAGATACAACTAAGAAATAGTTATTGTACAAATCATATAAAAAAGCCCACGTGATGTGGGTTTTTTTATGCGGTAAAACGAGTTATTAATCTGGCTTTTGCTTAGATGATTTTTGCATGGCGTTCCCTCCACTGCTTACACCACGTGCATTATTTTCCCGCGCTTTAAACAGTTGAAACATGGAAGGTATTTCCTTTACAGGCCATTGGTGGTTTTCTTCATGTATATCTGCTGTTTCGCGATATGGATCGAGGTTTATAGCGCTAACTTCTTTATCTTTTATAAACACCTTACTAATTTGTTTCTCATTTAAACGCCAAACAGTAACTGGTATCTTTTCTATTTCCTTTGTACCATCCCTATAAGTCCACTCAATTATCAGGGGCATTACCAGTCCTCCGCGGTTTTGAAAAGTAAGTTCGTAAAAGTTTTTTCCCTTCCATTTCGCCATGGTTTCATTGTCGAGTAACTGGGTGTTTTTGAGAATAGTGTCCTGTGTTCTCATCATTGCATCCGCATTCTGGTTATAGTAATAAAAATCTCGGAGAGATGTATCTGTATCGGTATAAAACTTAATAGAAGTATCCTGGCGATTCAAATCCTGTCCACGAATTTTAAAACGTTGTTGAACAAATGATGCTGCGCCAGCCGTATTGTCCGGCTTGTACCATTTCACACTGTCGAGCGAAATATCCACCGGGTCGGTTCCAAAATACCAGCCTCGAATAAACCAGTCGATGTCGCTGCCGCCGGCATCCTCCAGTGTTCTGAACAAATCAGCCGGTGTTGGATGTTTAAAAGCCCAGCGCTGTGCATATTGCTTAAAGGCGAAGTCAAACAATTCTCTACCCATAACCGTTTCGCGTAGAATGTTTAAACCGGTAGCTGCTTTAGCATATGCGTTAGAACCCACACTGGCCACTGCATCTCCTTTTGTCATCACTGGTTCAAGCTGTTCTGCAGGCAAACGCATATAGTTTGTTATAAGGTGAGCCGGACCCCGGCTTGAAGGATAATTATTGTCAAACTCCTGTTCCGTCAAAAACTGGCAAAAAGTATTTAAGCCTTCATCCATCCACCACCACTGCCGTTCATCGCTATTTACAATCATCGGGAAAAAGTTATGTCCCACTTCGTGGATTGTAACGCCGATCATTCCATACTTTATTGCTTCGCTGTAGGTTCCATCTTTTTCTGTTCTGCCGTAATTCATTGCTATCATTGGATATTCCATGCCATTTGCTGCTTCTACCGAAATAGCAACCGGGTATGGGTAAGCAACAGTATGCTTGCTATACACTTTTAAGGTATGTGCAACAACCTTTGTAGAGTACCTTCTCCATAAATTGTAAGCTTCTTTTGGATAATAGCTCATTGCCATTACCTTTTTACCTTCCACGTTTACTTCCATTGCATCCCACACAAATTTTCTGGATGAGTTGAAGGCAAAGTCCCTTACATTTTTAGCCTCGTAAAGCCATGTTTTTTTTGAACTGCTTTTTACTTTTTCTGCATTCTTTGCCTCATCCAGTGTCACAATCTCTACCGGTTCGGATGTTGAATGTGATTGCATCCAACGGTTGTATTGAGCTGGACTGATCATTTGTTTTAAATTTTTACATTCGCCGGTAGCTGCAACAATATGATCGGCAGGTGTTGTTATTTTTACTTTGTAATCTCCAAAGGTTAAAGCAAACTCAGCCCCGCCGGTAAATTGCTGGTGCTGCCATCCTTTAAAGTCACTGTAAACCGCCATTCGTGGAAACCATTGAGTGATAGAGTAGAGGTTGTTGCCATCCTCCGGAAAAAACTCATAACCACCTCTTCCCCCAATTTCAGCTTTGTTGTTTAAACGGTAGTTCCAGTCGATCTTAAAAACAAATTTTTGCCCCGGAAGTAAAGCAGATGCAAGATCAATCCGCATCATTGTTTTCACCAATGTATATTTCAGAGATTTGCCTGTAGCGTCAGTAATCCGTGTAAGGTTTAATCCATAACCATTCATTTTTCTCCAGGGTTCGAAGGTTTCCACCTGTGTGCCCGTTAAGCGACCATTCATTTTACCTGTGTTATCCCGGTTGTTATCGGATTGACCGTTGTGAATATTCTCGTCTAACTGCAACCACAAATAACTGAGCGGATCGGGCGACTGGTTATAGTATGTTACGGTTTCTTTACCTGTTATATAATTTGTTGCCTCATTTAATTCAACGTCAATATCGTAATCTGCTTTTTGCTGCCAGTATTTTGAACCAGGTGCACCACTTGCCGTACGGTATTCGTTGGGTGTAGGAAGTAAAAAGCCCAGTTCTTCAAAACGGTTACCATGGTTACTGCCCGGGTTATTATAAAAAGGCAATTGGCTGATCCCTTCAATATTTAACCACATCATCAAGCAAAAAAACAGTTGTCTCATTCTAAATTTTTTAAACATAATTTTTCTAAATCTTTCTACAAGGTTTTATAAAAAATTGTTCACCACTAATTACACAAAGCGGCTTGCATTGCAATATACGATTGGTGACAATTGCTTCATTAAAATATTTGACTTTACCCAAAACCAACTCCTCTCATTCAAAAAACACGCCCTGCCTAGTTAATTCGTTCTGCGTGATTCACAAAAATTCAGAATAAACCTTCAATTTGCATTGTTATTAAATTTTAGCTCATGTTGTTGATGTTTCAATATTCATCGTTATTGCTTTCCTTCTTTCACCCCTTCTTCGTTTCGATGGCGCAGATTGAATTCAATAAAAAAGAACATACCATTGAAGTAGGGGTTAGAATTTTTGCTGATGATCTGGAAAAGGCTATACGTAAATCGAATAGTGGCAAGTTCGATTTGATGAATGCAAAGGAGAAGGCTAAGTCAGAAAAGTTGTTGGAGGATTATGTGAGCAATCATTTAAAAATAAATACAGACGGTAAAGTAGTACAGCTAAAGTTTGTTGGATTTGAGGCGGAGGCTGGCAGTATTTGGACCTATTTTGAAGTTCCTGGCATTGCCTCGATAAAAACCCTGGAAGTAACAAATACCTTACTGCACGAATACCAAAATAAGCAGATTAATTTTATTTATGTGAAAGCTAATGGTAAGGAAGAAACTCAAAAGCTCGATTACCCGGACAGTTACAAAAAGTTTATTTTATAATGAAGTATATGGCGGCTTTTAGTCTGCCTGCAATATTTTCTTCAGCGCAGCAACATCCTTCTTAAAACGTCGCAATTCATTCTGTTGGTCCTGTATAAAAGTATTGTCGGCAAGGCTGCCAACAACTGCGTTCATTTCTTTTTCGTTTTCATAAACCATTTTTCTAAATGGATTGGTATAGTCCTTTTCCCGGGAAGTGTAAATGCGCTCGCTCATCCATTGTTTAGTTTGAAGCGCATGGTCAAGTAACGAGGGTAGTGCTTGTTTAAATTGCTGCGTATTTTTTATACCCTGCGATTCGCACAATGTGCCAACAGCATGTTTCAGCTTTAATGTGGAATACAACTCTTGTTGCTGTGCATAGAAATAATGCACGCCTTGCCAGGATTTCACTTTTCCCTCCCTGATCTTACTTTTCAAAACTTCTACTTCCAAAGCAGGTATTAATTGTCCGCCAACATTCATCCATTCGTTTCTAACATTTTTTACAACAATGGCCTTTCCGATATCGGCAGCGGTGTTGATTTTCTTTTGCTTTACCTGTTCAATTAACTGGTTTACAAAATAAAAAACGATCAATTCTTTATAAACTTCGTAAGCTTGTAATGCCTTTATGATAAGTGTTTTCCGGTTGGAGTTTTCGAAACCATCGGCAATTATTTCAAGATCATCTAACAGCGGATCACTGCTATCTAACAACCTTTCACCGGTTTGTATTTTTTTTTCTTCCGATACTATTTGTGAATCATCCTCTCTTTTATGAAAAGCAGCGCCGGTAAAAAGCTTAAGCAAACGCATGGCTTCCATTATTTCGTTTACACTATCGGGTGCCAGGTAGTCGTATTCAATATGTTGTTTTCGATCGATACGCTTGTCGCGATCTATGTACTTACCCTCATTTCGTGCCAGTGCATACATATTATACAGGAACCAGTACGCAGGCATTACCACCAGCTGATCGCGGCTAACATCGTTGCTTATTAATGAAAATGGCAAAGGGATGTTTAGTTCGGAAGCATAATCGCCTTTGGCTATGATGGTGTACGATGCAAATTTAGAATTGTGTTTTAGACTAACGCATAAGCCTGGCCAAAAGCCACGTCCCGCTATAATTTCCCCATCAGCGCTTCTGCTATTGTGATTTGATCCGATGGTAGCACCTGCTGCTATATTGCTTTGACCCATCACCATGGAAGCGCATAAAAATGAGTTATTATGGTGCTGTTCGTGCGCCGGAAAAATCAGGGAGTTCAAAACTTCGCAACACGAAATGGTTGCATTGTTACCGAGATAAGAATTAATAAGACGTGCGCCATATTTTAGCTGCGAATGAGAAGCCATGATAAACCGAACCGCCTTTATTCCGTAAAAGGCGCGGCATCCATAACCCATTACTCCATTCACCATTTCACAGCCTTCACCAATTTGCGATTTGCCTTCGGGGCCTGAATTGATGGTTAGGTTTTTTAGTTTGTTAGCGCCCTTTAAATAGGCATCGCTTCCTATCCAAACATCTTTAATGATCTTACAATTTTTGATCACTGTTCTGTCGCCGATCTTTCCGTAGTAGCCTCTTCTTTTATCAAACTGTGCTTCTGTAAACTCCTTAAATTTTTGAAGAAGCAAATCATCGTCCCTGAACTTCGTCCATAAATATGCATCGCCGGGCAACATGCCGTTAAAGGGGATCACGCTTCGTCCACCGTTTTCGTTGCATAGTTCCAGCCAGATGCGTACATTTTCTTCTTCACCCAACTTAACAATCCCATTACCAAACTTGGCATAATCGGCAGTAACCAGTTCGTTCACATTTACCACAATCACTTCGCTGCCGATGATGTAGTGTGACAAATAGTTCACGTTGTCTATAACTACATTATCACCAAAATCGCAGCTGATTATGGTGGAGTTGTATAATCCTACCGGAACTTTCAGGTCGCTGAATTCAAGGCAGTATGGTTCCAGTTTCCCGATACGGACAAGCCCGTAAAACTTGCAGTTTTTTACCAGTTCGGGATTGAATGCATCGGAAACCAATATGTTATTCCAGTTGTCGGAAGTATTGCGGTTCCTCACCAACACTTCAATTTCGTAGGCGGTAAGTTGGCGGTAAGTTATGCCGTTGCTGTTTTGAAAATTGCGCAGGTAATACTCATCTTTACCTTTGGGTAAAAATTTAGGATCTACAAAACCGTATCCCAGTGAAGCCATTGAATTTTTCCTGATCTCATTTTGTGTGTTGGACATACACCGGTGTATTTGGAAGCAATGTTATTGATTATTCAACCGTGACAGACTTGGCAAGATTGCGTGGCTTATCTACATCCAAACCTTTTGCAACACCAATATAATAGCTCAATAATTGCAGAGGCACAACGCTTAGTATAGGGGCTAATAACTCGTCAGCATCCGGTACAAACATTACATCATCTGCCATGCCTGGTATTACGCTATCGCCTTCGGTTGCTATGGCAATCACTTTGCCTTTTCTTGCTTTTATCTCCTGTACATTCGAAACGATCTTCTCATAATAGGAGTCTTTTGTAGCAACAAAAACAACAGGCAAATTTTCGTCCACCAATGCGATGGGTCCGTGTTTCATTTCGGCGGCCGGGTAGCCTTCTGCATGTATGTAGGATATCTCCTTTAATTTTAAAGCGCCTTCCAAAGCTACTGGGAAATTGTAACCACGACCGAGATATAAAAAGTCTGTAGCATCTTTATATTTGAGTGCAATTCTTTCTATGTTAGATGTATCTGCCAATACTTGTCTTACCTTCTCCGGTATCTCTTCAAGGTCTTTCATCAGGTGCAGGTAACGCTCTTCGGATAGTGTCCCTTTTGCGTAGCCGATCTTCAAAGCCATCATAGTTAGTACGGCAAGCTGACCGGTAAATGCTTTGGTACTTGCCACACCAATTTCCGGACCCGCGTGGGAGTAAGCGCCTGCATTACTCATACGGGCTATGCTGCTGCCAACGGCATTCACCACGCCAAAAATAAATGCGCCTTTATCTTTCGCATTTTCAAGCGCCACAAGCGTATCCGCCGTTTCGCCGCTTTGCGATATGGCTATAATAACATCGCCTTTATTGATCACGGGGTTACGATACCTGAACTCTGATGCATATTCAACTTCAACAGGGATGCGGCAAAGCTCTTCAAACATATACTCGGCTAACAAAGCCGCATGCCAACTGGTACCACAGGCAACCATTACTATGCGTTGTGCTGAAATGAGGGCATCAATATTTTTATCCACCCCGCTCATGGTTATCATACCCGACTCGTGCAATAGTCTGCCCCGAAGGCAATCATAAATAGTATCGGGTTGCTCATTAATTTCTTTGAGCATAAAATGTTCATAGCCGCCTTTTTCAATGGCTGCCAGCTCCATATCGAGCTTTTGTATAAAGGGTGTTTGTTTTTCGTTGCCAAGATTTTTGAGAATAATTTCATCCGGCTTAACAATGGCGATCTCGTAATCATTCACATAAACTACCTCCTTGGTGTACTCAATAATTGGCGATGCATCGGAAGCGAGAAAGTGTTCGCCTTTACCAATGCCTATTACCAAAGGGCTTCCTTTGCGTGCGGCAAGTATCGTTCCCCGATCATCTTTATCTACCAGTAAAATACAATAGGCGCCCACTACTCGCTTCAGTGCAATACGTAAAGCTTCTTCCAGTGTGCAATTATTATTCTGTTTGATGTCTTCAATAAAGTTGAGCAACACTTCCGTATCGGTATCGCTTTTAAACGTATAACCCTTATTGGTAAGTTCATGTTTTATGGAAGCATAATTTTCAATAATGCCATTGTGTATCATGGCAATGTTGCCGCTGGCGCTGCTGTGCGGGTGTGCATTTCGGTCGCTCGGTTCGCCATGCGTAGCCCACCGGGTATGCCCGATACCTGTATGTGCATGTAAGTCTTTCCCGATAACATATTCTTCAAGCTCGGCTACCTTGCCTTTCTTTTTGTAAACATGCAGATCGTTGTTCAGCAATGCAACACCTGCACTGTCGTACCCACGATATTCGAGACGTTTTAAACCTTTTAAAATGATGGGGTAAGCCTCTCGTGGCCCGGTATAACCTACAATTCCACACATGGTGTTAGTTAAATTTAGTTCGCAATATCACTAATTTTAGGCAATTAACTGTGCACGAGTTGGCGTGTTCGTGATCGTTAAAAACTTTTTATGCATTTTGATTTTGAAGGTGATTATTTATTGGAGAATAAACGGGTGCGTTTGCAACCATTGACTTTGGCAGACAGGAAGTATCTTTTACCATTTAGCCTGAACGAACCCGAGCTATGGAAATTTTCGCTACAGGGTGCAAATGGTGAAAGTAACCTGGATAAATACCTGCAGGCAGCCCTGGAAGGAAGGGAGCAGAAAAAAGAATACGAATTTATTGTATTTGATAAGTTAACCGGTAAGTATGCAGGTAGCACCCGGTTTTACGATTTACAACCCGAAATGCAAACCCTGCAATTGGGGTATACGTGGTATGGCAAAGCTTTTCAGGGAACTGGTTTGAATAAGAATTGCAAATACCTGTTGTTCACTTTTGCGTTTGAACAGTTGGGCGCCGAACGGTTAGAACTAAGAGCAGATATTTTAAATGATAGAGGCGTTGCTGCAATGAAATCGATTGGCTGCAAAGTGGATGGAATATTAAGGAGTAACATGCCAACCGCTATGGGTAATTGAAGGAGAGATTCTATTGTATTATCCATTTTGAAAAATGAATGGACGCAGGTGAAAGAAAGTTTGGAGAATAGAATTTAAAATCATTCTTTTATAATAACAGCCCCGCTAAAAATATATACGCTACACTGAAGTATATTACCAGCCCGGTAACATCAACCAACGTTGCAACAAAGGGTGCGGATGAGACAGCCGGGTCGGCTCCCAAACGTTTTAAAATTAATGGAAGCATGGAACCGCTTAATGTACCCCACAGTACCACCCCAACTAACGAAAAGCCAACCGTAAAACCTACAGCCATCCAATGCTCTCCATAAATATGCGTGAACTGTTGCCATATGGCAACGCGTATAAAACCAATTGTTCCTAACACAGCGCCCAACATTAGCCCGCTTAAGATTTCACGCCGCAGAACACGCCACCAATCTATGATAGTGATTTCGCCCACCGCCATAGCCTGTATAATAAGCGTGGATGCCTGCGATCCGCTGTTTCCACCACTGGAAATAATTAAGGGAATAAACATGGCTAACACCACCGCTTTTGCAATCTCATCTTCAAAGTAACCCATGGCAGTTGCTGTAAGCAACTCACCTAAAAACAAGATGATCATCCACCCAACTCTTTTGCGAAATAGTTTGAGCAATGGCATTTCAAGATAGGGTTCATCCAGTGCTTCTGTTCCCCCCATTTTTTGCATGTCTTCGCTAAACTCTTCGGTAGCTACCCATAATATATCGTCTATGGTAATTATGCCTAATAGTACATTGTTATCATCCACCACAGGTAATGCTACCCGGTTGTTCATTTTAAAAACCTGGTTGGCATATTCCTGGTCGTCGGTGGCGTTTAAAGCAATAACCCTTTCATCCATCAACTCATTTACTTTCTTATCCGGCGAAGCCAAAATAAATTATTTTATTCTCAGGTCGTCCATCAATTCTCCTTTATCATTTATCACGTAAATCACATCGATGGTCTCGGTGTTTTTTGCAAACTTTCGTATAATGTCAAACACTTCTGCCACGGTGTTATGTTCATACACATAAACATAGTCGGGTGTCATCAGCCTGCCAACACTATCTTCAGGATAGCCAAGCAGCGACAGTGTTACAAGGCGTTCTTCCGGTTCCAATAATTTTATCAGGTCTCTTAAAACCTCCTTTGGCAAATCTTCTAAAAAGTCCGTTCTATCATCTGCCTGTAACTCATTTAGCAGCTCGGCGGTTTTATTGGAAGGTAGCTGACTTACTATCCGTTTTTGCGTGGGAAAGTCGAGAATTTTAAAGGTGCTTGCTGCGCGATGTATAGAAAGATTGGCAATGATCTGCGACTCGTAATCGGGATATTCGTAAATAAGTTCAGCAACATCCGCAATGTTTTGATTGTCTAAAAATTCGCGGATGGCAAGCTTATCTTCTTTTACAATAAGTTGCTCAAACTGTTCCTGTATGCTGTGTTCTTCTAATTCAATCGACATGCTGCAAATTAGGAATTGCGGGCTTAAATATTTGGGGTCTTTTCAATTTACTTACCTTCGCCAGCCAAGTAAAATATATGTTGCAACCTTATCTTGTTATTGCTCCTTCGCCCAAAAAAGGAAGGGGAGTATTTACTACTAAAACAATCCCTGCCAATACCCAAATTGAAATTTCACCCGTCATAGTACTATCTGCCAGCGACCGGAAATCAATTGAAGAAACGAAATTATATCACTATGTTTTTGAGTGGGGTGAAAGCCGTAAAAAGGTTTGTGTTGCTTTGGGTTATGTGTCTATGTATAACCACTCCTACAATGCTAATTGCGAATATGAAATGGATTTTGAAGCTGACACAATAACCATTCGCACAGTAAAGAAAATTATAAAAGGAGAGGAGTTGTTTATTAACTACAATGCAACGCCTAACGATGCTACCCCCGTTTGGTTTGATACGGTATAGGCGGGCGATGGTTGGCTGGTTGCGCAAATCATTAAACGTTTCAATCCTATTTTTTCCCCAGGCTTCATCAATCGATTTTTGTAGTTACAGAATTATAATTTGTGATACCTAATTTTATTGAATGAAACCTCTCTTCAAGATGGATCGCAGAAAAGTAACTGCCCAAACGTTTAAACAGGCAAACGACCATGTAAGCTATTGGATTGATAAAACGGAAGATGAACGATTGAATGCTGCCTGTTTTATCATCAATCAAATTTTTGGAGTAACACCGCAAACAAAAGTAGACCGGACGATCACCTCGAAACGAAAGCAGCCCTGATGGCAAATTTATTCAACCAGGATTTCCAGGATTTTATTGAGGCGCTTAACAGGAAAGGTGTTGAATATTTACTTGTTGGCGGCTACGCAGTAATTCTGCATGGATACATTAGAAGCACCGCAGATATGGATGTATGGGTAAATAAAACGGTGGAAAATTATTATAAATTAGAAGATGCTTTCTCAATTTTTGGTGCTCCTATTTTTTCGAGAGATGAATTTTTGGGTAGCGAATTTGATGTTTGGGGAATAGGTAGGGAGCCTAATAAAATAGAAATATTAAATGAAGTAAAAGGAGTTTCATTTAATGAGGCTTATGCTCTTTGTAAAACTTTTACCCAAAATAAAGTGGACGTAAAATATATTCATCTGAAACATTTAATAGAAAGCAAACTGGCTGCCGGGAGATTTAAAGACATGGATGATATAGAACAGTTACAACGAAAAGGTGTTTAGTTCCAAAAATCCCAGCAGGTGTTCATAGTAAATTATATCAATGCAAATGTTTAAGAGCCTCCCGTTTGCTAAGTGGGGCGAGTTTATTTTCATTCACAAAATTTCGCACCCAGGCTTCATTGGTCTTTGCATATTCCCGCAGTACCCAACCAATTGCTTTTTGTACAAAAAATTCCTTTGAGCCGGCAATACGAAGTATGTATTTCGAGAGCAGTTCGGTATCCAGCATCGCTTTATAATTTTTCTGAAATAACAGGCTGCTTCGCTGTAGCCAAATATTATCCCACGCATTCCATCTACCGGTAATCGTTTCAATTTTGTCAGGATAATGCTTGAAATAAACACCTGTGCATTCTGCTGCAATAAAGTCAACCGTATCCCACCAGCTTTTGTGAACAATGATGTATTCAAACAATTTGATAATGGATGGCTTCCATTGTTTTTTATAAAATGCCAGCAGCTCAATTGCAAAGTATTGAAAGTCACGTTCGGGCAACGCCCAAAGTTCCCGTACAACCGTTTCCAGTTCATCCTGGGCTAATTCATTTTGTTTTGTGTATAGCTTACAAATATCCCTTCGCTGCTTCATGGTCAACCCAATGAAATCGAACTGATTTTTCATGTATGCTTTTGCGCCAGCCGCTTTTATTTCATTTGCCTGTTGGTATAACACGGGGCGTATATTTTTTACAAATGGATGCATGGGTGATAGCAATTGTAGATGTAAAACAAAAACAGCGAAATCACGATAAATGATTTCGCTGTAAAGTAGAAAGCAATGCTTTAGTTGGTAGCCATAGCTGCTGCCTGCTTGCGAATAATATTTAATGCAGCACCTGCTTTAAACCATTGTATCTGCTGATCGTTGTAAGTATGGTTTACCACTATGCGGTCAGCGGTTCCATCTTTATGATTTAATACTACTGTTAAAACGCTTCCGGGCACAAACGAAGTAAGACCTTCAATATCTATTACATCATCCTCCTGTACCAGTTCGTAATCTGTTTTGTCGGCAAACGTTAGAGCAAGCATCCCCTGCTTTTTCAGGTTGGTTTCGTGTATGCGTGCAAACGATTTTACAAGGATAGCGCGAACACCAAGGTGGCGTGGCTCCATTGCCGCATGCTCCCTGGAAGAACCTTCGCCATAATTTTCATCACCCACCACTATGGTGCCTATACCGGCTGCTTTGTAAGCCCTTGCAGTTGCAGGCACGGGTCCGTATTCACCATTCAACTGGTTCTTCACACTATCTGTACTATCATTAAAAGAGTTCAGTGCACCGATAAGCATGTTGTTGGAAATATTATCGAGGTGGCCACGGAATTTGAGCCAGGGACCTGCCATGGAAATATGGTCGGTAGTGCATTTGCCTTTTGCTTTAATTAAAAGACGCAAGCCTTTTATATCAGTTCCTTCCCACTCAGCAAATGGGGCCAGTAATTGTAAGCGCTGCGATTCCGGGCTTACCAATACTTCTACAGCATCCGGGTCTTCAGCCGGTGGCTGGTATCCTGCATCCTCCACTGAGAAGCCGTTTGGAGGAAGTTCTATGCCGGTGGGTTCATCCAACATTACCGCTTTGCCATCGCGGTTAATCAATTTATCTGTAAGTGGGTTAAAGGTTAAGTTACCGGCAATAGCAAACGCCGTAACAATTTCTGGCGAAGCCACAAAAGCATGTGTACCCGAATAGCTGTCGTTGCGTTTAGCAAAGTTGCGGTTGAAGGAAGTGATGATAGAATTTTTACGCTGCGGATCGTCGATATGCCGGGCCCATTGTCCAATGCAGGGTCCACAGGCGTTGGCTAAAACCACACCGCCAATGTTATCAAATGTTTTGAGGAAGCCATCTTTTTCAACCGTATAGCGTACCTGTTCACTTCCGGGCGTAATAGTGAACTCTGATTTTGTTTCCAGGTTTTTATCAATGGCTTGTTGCGCCACCGCTGCGGAGCGACTGATATCCTCGTACGAAGAATTCGTGCACGAACCTATCAGCGCCACTTCCAATACTTCGGGCCACTTGTTAGCTCGTACTGCGTCTGCAAACTGG
>JANPIA010000242.1:0-9549 GCA_031424735.1 Segetibacter sp. | reverse complement strand
GAAAACTGGAATGCTTCATCGCTCGACATTGCCTTTGGCAGGATAAACACTTACCAAACCGATAGTGCAGGCTCGCTAAAAAGTTTGCGAATGAACAGGAACACCGCCTGGGGCGTTTGGCTGAATGGCAATGTAGGATTTGGAAAAAATTTTTTGCTTTCGGGTTTATTCCGTTCAAGCTGGTATCAAGAACAGGTAACCTTTATGGTAAAGAATAACGCAACCATGGAGGAAAAATCGCATCAAACAGTTGCTGATAACAGGCTATTCACTATGGGTATCAATGTTCGTTATGGAGGTCCTATATATACATTCTTTGCTGAAATTCTCCATGAGCAAAAATCGCTGAAAACGCCTATTGAAGCAATCAACGATGCCTTTAAAATGCCTGATGGAAACTTTACCATTGTTCAATCTTCTGCAAAGTGGAACGTGGTGCAACCGAATACCATCAGCATTGGTGGAGACTGGCGAATGAGCCGAAACTTAATACTGAATTATGGAATGCGTGGCGTGTTTAACGAACACTGGAAGTTTACTGCATTCGTTCCGGTGGCAACTATTAGTTGCATGATGCGATAGATGGTCATAATAATAGTCATTGTCTCTACTACAGATATTTTATAGCGCACCTGCTATTTGGGAGTCAAATCAACGCCACCTAAATTAACACGAACTACAGTTTGTTTCGATGAACAACCACCTTATTAGATTAACGCAGTTCAGGGTTTCTTTTTACCGTATTTCTAAAAGTTTATACGCTAAGCGATAAAGAAAAAAAAGCGTTAAAGCTGATTATATCTTGCTGTTGTATTTAAAATATCGGCTTTTTTACCATCAAATTTTATCAATTATTAAATCGCTTTTTATGAAACCCTTCAACAACATCAATCAACAATTTGAAACCATGGTAAACGAAAAAAAATATCACGATATAAATCAGTTCAACAATTTTCTAAACACTTTCAAATTTGAAATTGAACGGTACGAAAAACAATACACCAAAAATGAAATAGTAGAAAGCTTACAGAAGATAAGAACCGTTTGTGCCGCTTCGCCATTTATGAAAAGAGCACAGAGCTGGCCCAGGGGTTACCAGGGCGATTTTGAAACCATTGACTATATCATAAAATCGCAAAACAAGTCGAAGCCAGGTTCGTTTGAATATTTGGTTGAAGACTACTTTCTCCATTCTGATATCTGCGAGCAACACAAAAACAAAGTTGCACGGCAGGCTCAACTGATCAGGGAAGTAATTGGTGAGAAACCTGATGCAAAAATCATATCGATTGGTTGTGGTACATCAGAAGATGTTAGATCATGCATGGATGTTATTTGCACAAGCGATGCTGAAATAACATTGGTTGATGTTGACCAGGACGCATTGTCATTTTCCCTACGCCAGCTTTATCAAATCAAAGAAAAGATTACGCCGCTGCATGGCAACATTTATAAAGTAATGCGTAACCTTTCGGAGCAATATGATTTGATTTTGATAGGTGGAGTTTTTGATTACCTCAATGACAAAACAATTGTATCCATTTTAAGATCCTTACGAAATAACCTTGCTGAAGACGGTAAAGTTTTCTTTACAAACATTGATAAGCGTAACCGTTACAGGGTTTTTATGGAATACATAAGCAACTGGTCGCTAATTGAGCGAAGCGAAAGCGAGCTGGACGAGCTAATAAATAGCGCTGGGTGGCCAGAAGACTCTTATAAAATTACGAAAGATAAAACGGGGCTTACTCATTTAGCCGAACTCAGCTTCACAAATGAGCTTTCAATTTTAGCTGAAGAGGAAGGTCACTGTATCTTATCAACGTAGTAATAAAGTTTACTAACCAAAGCAAGGGCTTCACTTAAATCCAAAGCTCGACACCCTTCAAAAGCTTCCGTTTATTCAATTTCCATAAAATACGTTTTATGAATGAGATTATTCCTTTAGGCTGGTGCTTCTCATACTTTTCCTTTCTTCTTGCTACAGTGAATATGTAATAAGTCAATGCGAGGGGAGGCACGGGAGGTCTCAATTTCTGAAGCAGCGTAGTAAAGGCTGGAGTGCGAAGTCTTTGCTTTAATCAGTAGCAAAAAAGTGGCAGAACATGGAGCGTAATTTTAAAGCGATAAATAATAAGTAATGATGACACTATTTCGAAACGCAATTGTACAGGTAGTCTTTTCAACTGTTTTATTTTTTATATCCTGTAAAAAAACTTCGGTTACTCCGCAAACGAATAAACCGCCCCTTGCCAATGCAGGGCCTGACCAAAAAATTACTTTGCCTGCCAATTCCGTTAATCTTGATGGAACCAATTCAACTGATCCTGATAACAATATTACAAGTTATGCATGGACAAAAATTGCCGGACCATCAGCATTCAGTATATCGAATGTGAATTCGGTACAAGCAACGCTAACAAATCTTGTCCAGGGCACTTACCGATTCGAGTTAAAAGTAACCGACGGTGGTGGACTCACCTCAAAAGATACAATGCAGGTAATTGTAAATGCTTCCGTTGTGCCTTACACTTGTGGCGATACAAACCGGACTCGTATAAATGCAAGATTGATTGAAGTGGGTACGCTTTCTATACCAAGAATGCACATAGCTGTTGCTTCTGCGGGTGATAAGATATTATTTGCGGGTGGCAGCCTTGGATGGGGCGCAGCCGTTTATTCACGGGTCGATATTTATAATGTTACTACGAATACCTGGTCCGCAGCGGAGTTAAGTGTTCCCCGCCGGGACATAGCTGCCGTGACATCGGCTAACAAGATATTTTTTGCTGGTGGAGATGGTGGCGACGGCGCTTGGCCGTTGAATAGGATTGATATCTATGACGCTACCACCAATACATGGTCGTTCATGAATTTAGCCAGAAGAGATGAAGGCATAGCTGCCGCGGCAGTTGGCAATAAGCTATTATTTGCCGGCGGGGCTTATAACGATCACGTGGTTGATATTTACGATGTCGCAAATAATACCTGGTCTACATTTCCTTTGCCTGCGCACATGGCGTATGCAACTGCAGTTACGGCTGGTAACAAGGTTTATTTTTCGGGGGGTAGTTGTACTTCTGGTATTGTTTACGATAACGCTACAGACTCCTGGTCTACATTTCCGTTGCTGCAATCCAGGCAATACATGGCAGCAACCAATGTAGGCAATAAGATTTACTGGGCAGGTGGTTTGTGTAATACATTTTTAAGTTGTTCGGTAGAGATACAGGACCTGGCCAGCGGCAGCTTTACGCAGCAAAACTTATCGGCACCAGGAGCTTTTTGGAAAAATGGCGGGCAAAATGCTGTAGTGAAAGACAACAAAATTATTTTATACAGAACTTCCGAATTGCAGAATACCTATCCCGACAGGTTTGATATCTATGATATTTCAACGGGCACCTGGTCAGTTGGCGTGCTTCCCATCGTACTTAAGGAAGCTTCCATTATTTCCGTAAACAATGTGGTTTATTTAGCTGGCGGGTATGTCAATGGCGTCTTTTCAAATAAGGTATGGAAACTGGAGTTTTAAAACTTAAGTAATGCAACACATTCTTAAAATATTTGGTTATGGATTAGCAATCGTTCTGGCGTTATTCATCTCCTGCAAAAAAGAACTCTCCTGCGAAAATTGTAAAGACAACAATAAGCCACCCATTGCCAATGCAGGTACAGATCAAACAATCACCGTACCCAGAGACAGTGTACTGCTTGATGGCAGTGCATCCACCGATCCTGATGGCAATATAATATCTTATAAATGGGCACAGGTTGCCGGACCTGCATTATCGAACATTATAAAACCTGATTCATCGAAAACTTTGATCAAAATTTTGGCGATGGATGTGTATAAATTTGAATTAACGGTAACAGATAATGGCGGACTTTCCGCAAAAGATACGGTGCAGATTATTGCAGATGATCCTTTAGGTAATCAACCGCCTGTAGCCTGTGCCGGTGCAGACCAAACAATCACTTTGCCAACAAATTCAATAATCCTCAACGGCAGTTGCTCTGCAGATCCTGATAACGATATCACAAGTTGGCAAATTTGATATTTACGACATCACAACTAACACCTGGTCCATTGTTGTATTACCTTTCCCTCTCGAAAATGCATCTATCATATCGGTTAACAACACTTTGTACGTAGCCGGTGGAGAGGTAAACGGTGTTTTATTAAACAAGGTTTGGAAGCTGGAGCTTTAGAAGTTTAATTCTTGTCAACCAACCGCATTTCACCGGGCAGGTCATTATAGGCACCTGCAAAAAAACCCGTAATTATTTATAGCTTAATTTAGATGCTGCAACCATACAGCAATATGCTCATCGATACGTTCAATAGAAATCATAATTACCTCCGCATTTCGCTTACGGATAACTGTAATCTTCGATGTTTTTATTGTATGCCCAACGAGGATTATTCTTTTGCACCTTCGTCCCAACTTATGCAGGCACATGAAATAGAAAGTATTGCTTCCACTTTTGTGAAACTGGGCGTAACAAAGATCAGGTTAACAGGTGGTGAGCCGCTGGTTCGTAAAGATGCCGGTGCTATTATCCGGGCTTTATCAAAACTTCCCGTGGAGCTTACACTTACCACAAATGGCACCCGATTACACGAATTCTCAAACGACATAAAAGAAGCAAACATTCATTCCATCAATGTGAGCCTCGATACATTGCGGGCGGAGAAATTTAACCTGATAACTCGTCGCAACAGTTTTCAACTTGTGTGGAATAATATTCAGGTTTTAATTGAGAAAGGCATTCATGTAAAAGTGAATGTGGTTGCCATGAAAGGATTGAACGATGATGAATTGCTTGATTTTATTGAGTGGACAAAACAGACACCTGTTCATATTCGCTTCATAGAATTCATGCCTTTTACCGGAAACAAATGGAGTAGCAACAAGGTGTTTACATGGCAGGAAATTTTACACTTGATAGAAACAAAATATTCCTTCCTTCCTTTGAGAGGCGATGCGAATGATACAGCAAAAAAATACATCGTTCCCGGTCATGCTGGTACGTTTGCTGTTATCAGTACCATGACGTCGCCTTTCTGCAGCACCTGCAACCGCATGCGTTTAACGGCGGATGGCAAAATGAAGAACTGCCTTTTTTCAAACGATGAAACCGACCTGTTGAGCGCACTGCGAAAAGGAGAAGACATTTCCCCGCTCATCCGCCAATCCATCCATAATAAATTTGCAGAGCGCGGCGGTCAGTTTGTAAAAGATTTTGAACAGCTTGATTCAGGCAACATCAAAAACAGGAGCATGATCTCCATTGGTGGATAAATATGAAGCCTGTTATCACTATAGAGTATTGTCCTAAATGCGGCTGGCTTTTGCGTGCTGCCTATTTTGCCCAGGAACTTTTAACCACCTTTACCGATGATGTTAGAAGTGTTGCCCTGCAACCCGCCGAGGTCAGCGGTAGCTTCGCTATTTTTATAAACGATGAAATCATTTTTGACCGCAAAGTGCAAGGGCGTTTTCCGGAAATCAAAGAATTGAAACAATTGATAAGGGATAAAGTAAATCCTGAAAAGGATCTTGGAC
The DNA here is from genome assembly GCA_031424735.1 of Segetibacter sp. GTDB lineage: Bacteria > Bacteroidota > Bacteroidia > Chitinophagales > Chitinophagaceae > Segetibacter. The sequence goes on along the minus strand of JANPIA010000242.1, from coordinate 3,979 downwards.
ATTCAGACAAAAAGTAAGAAAATGATGTAGCCGGCTGCATCTAATCTATTATGCTTTCGTTGCGTCGCACACGTGTACTGTTACTACAACCATCAACACCTATTGCAAGGATTGTATTTATAAAACGAGGAAAGGAAATGATATCGGTTACCGAAGCAAGGAACATTATCCAAAACAACGTACAGCCACTGCCACCGGTAATGCTGCCGCTTCAGCACGCTGCACAATTGTTATTGGCAGAAGATGTCTATGCAGCGGTTGATGTACCATCGTTCGATCAGTCTGCAATGGATGGTTATGCCTGTTCCTTTGATGATATTGCACCCGGCAAACCCCTGCAAATTGTTGGTGAAGTGCCGGCGGGGGATCCTAAATATTTCAGCAATCTCAGCAAAAAAGCAGTCCGAATTTTTACCGGTGCACCCGTGCCGCCACTTGCAGATACAGTGATCATGCAGGAGAAAACAACAGTGCAGAGAAATGCTTTATACATTCATGATGACCAACTGGTAAAAGGAAAAAATGTGCGGCTGCGAGGCTCCGAAATAAGATCAAAAGATTTGGCTCTTAAAGCAGGCACCAACTTGTCTCCCGCTGCTATTGGTTTTATTGCAGGGATGGGTGTAGCGCAGGTACTTGTGTTTCCTAAACCGTCCATAACTGTAATTGTTACCGGTAAAGAGTTACAGCAACCGGGCGAACAATTACATTCAGGACAAGTGTACGAATCCAATTCGTTTACCCTGCATGCGGCCCTGAAGCAATTGCACTTTCACAACATCCACATCCAAATGGTGGACGATGATCTGTCGCTACTACAACAAACATTGAGCGATGCTTTACTGCAATCCGACATGGTGTTGCTAACAGGTGGGGTAAGCGTGGGTGACTATGATTTTGTATTGCAGGCTGCCTTGTTGTGCGGGGTTGAACAACGCTTTCACAAAGTAAAACAACGTCCCGGCAAACCATTGTTCTTCGGCATGAAACACGATAAAGTAGTGTTCGGATTACCGGGGAATCCTTCTTCGGTTCTCACGTGTTTTTATGAATATGTATTACCTGCTTTAGAAAAGATGACCGGTTCAAAACATATTCTTACAGCGGTGCGGAAGAGGTTAAGCAAACCCTATACAAAAGCAGAGGGGCTAACTCATTTTTTAAAAGCGACCATTAATGGCGATCAGGTAATCCCGCTACCTGCACAGGAGTCGTACAGGCTAAGCTCATTTGCAACGGCCGATTGTTTAATATGCCTTGAGGAAGATCGGTCCGAATATTTGGAAGGGGATGAAGTAGAAGTTCATTTACTTCCGTCGTAATTTTATTGGTAATGGCAGATCATATCATTCTATTTTATTCCCTATTGTTTCTTGTTGCATTTTTGTATGCTTCCGTTGGGCATGGTGGCGCCAGCGGCTACCTGGCTTTGATGGCTATCTTCGGCATCACACCAGATGTAATGAAACCAACCGCATTACTCTTAAACCTGTTTGTTTCCTTTACAGCTTTTATCCAGTTTTACAGGGGCAAACATTTTTTGTGGAAAATATTTTGGCCTCTTGCCATTGCGTCCATTCCCATGTCGTTTATAGGTGGATTGATTGTATTGGATGGATCGATCTATAAAAAAATACTTGGTCTTCTATTGCTGATACCCATCCTGCGATTTCTGTTTTTTAAGAATGTGACTGTACTAAAAATAAACGCCGCAAGCATTGGTTTATCATTACTCATCGGTGGTTCAATAGGTTTGCTTTCCGGTTTGATAGGGATTGGCGGGGGCATCATTTTATCCCCTGTACTTTTATTGCTGAAATGGACCGATCAAAAACAGACGGCTGCTATCAGTGCTTTGTTCATCTTTGTAAATTCTCTGGCAGGACTGGCAGGTCAGTTTACAAAAGGCATTCACTTCAGCACCAATATGTACCTGTACGTGGTGATAGCTTTTACCGGAGGTATTTTAGGTGCCTACTTCGGGTCATTGCGTTTCAAACAAACGATATTAAAAAACATTCTTGCCACCGTTCTTATTCTTGCCGCTTATAAATTATTATTTACACATGCTTAGAGCAATAGAACTTGATAGAGTAAAACAGGATACATAGCAACACAGGGATAGTTACGGGTCAATATTTACGGCTGTATATCTGCGGTTTGAATTTTTTATAATTCAGAAAAATTATGAAGGTGAACATTATCATATTCGGGCAGATGGTTGATGTAACAGGAAGCAGTACGCTGCTTATTGAGAATGTTTCAACAACGGATGAACTGGTTGAAAAACTCCACCTGCAATTCCCTGCAATGGCAACGGCGAAGTATGCAATAGCCGTTGATAAAAAGATGATAAGGGAGAATACTTCTATAACCAACAATAGTATGGTTGCCCTGCTGCCACCATTCTCAGGAGGATAATATGGAACAACATCAGGCATATGAAAGATACCAGCGCCAGATCATCCTGAAAGAGTTTGGTTATGAAGGGCAGTACAAATTATCCCGGTCGAAAGTATTGGTTGTTGGTGCCGGCGGACTCGGCTGCCCCGTATTGCAGTACCTTGCCGCAGCTGGTGTTGGCACCATCGGTATTGTGGATGATGACCTTGTCTCTCTTAGCAATCTTCATCGCCAGGTGTTATATAACATGGATGATATTGGTAAGCCAAAGTCGCTAACCGCAATCAACACTTTGCAACAGTTGAATCCCCAGGTTCAATTCATTCCTTACAACACGAGGTTGAACAATCAAAATGCATTGGGCATACTTAAGAGTTATGATATCGTTGTGGATGGAACCGATAACTTCTCTTCGCGGTACATGATCAACGATGCATGTATTGTACTCAATAAAGTGTTGGTGTACGGAGCCGTCTCCCGTTTCGAAGGACAGGTCTCTGTTTTTAATCATGAGGAAAATGGTAAACGATCAGCCGGTTATCGTGACCTGTTTCCGGATGCCCCCAACGAAGGAGAGATCATGAACTGCGCAGAGGGCGGCGTATTAGGGGTGTTGCCTGGGATCGTTGGCAGTATGCAGGCAAATGAAGTGATCAAACTTGTTACAGGTATTGGGCAACCGCTTGCAAACCGGTTGCTCATATACAATGCACTCACCAACCAGGTGTATGAACTGGGGTTTTCCTCCACTACCCAAAAGGTATTGAGTGAAGAAGCATTTTTAAACAGGATGTATGATGCGGGCTGTACATCTGTGCAAAATTTTGAGATCACAAATGATGAGTTCAACGCCCTGCTGGAAGAGGAAAATATTACAATTATTGATGTTCGTGAGAAAGGTGAAGTGCCTTTAATTAACGGGTTCGATCACCTGCAAATTCCATTATCTCAATGGCCGCAAAAAATATCATCATTGGAAGGGCACACGATTATCACCTTTTGCCAAACTGGTCAGCGAAGTTTGAAGGCTGCCAGTTTATTGTTTGATACTTTTGGAACAGCTAAAAAAGTACACAGTTTAAAGGGGGGCATTACCCGGTGGCTCAACCATCAATAGCTGAAGTTATGACAGACAGAAAACCAAAAAACATATTTGTGCAGGGAGCTATTGCTGCCGGTTTTGTTGCTGCAAGTATTCAGAAGCACAGCACGCAAACCAGCATTGGTGCGCATAGTATATTTCTGGGGCAGGTACGCAACGATGTCATCAACAACAAAAAGGTGGTTGCTATATATTATACCACCTACGAAGAAATGGCGCTGGAGAAGATGCATCAAATACGGCAGGATATTTTTACAAAGTATCCGCTTACCTGTATGCATGTTTACCATAGCTTAGGTAAAATTTTGGCTGGAGAAATAAGTTTGTTTGTTTTTACTTCGTCAGCACACCGGAAAGCAGCAATAGATGCCTGTGAAGAAACGGTGGAAAGAATTAAAGCAGAACTACCAGTGTGGGGCAAAGAATTATTTCAGGATGAATCTTATCAATGGAAAGAAAATAAATAATTATGGT
>JANPIA010000241.1:0-8337 GCA_031424735.1 Segetibacter sp. | reverse complement strand
AATCCAATGTGATCAGGTTTAATGGTAGTAGCTGGATACCACGTACTGCAACTGTTACCGGCACACCTGCTTTGGGTTATACTGCCTCTGCAAGTGGGTTTACACAATTCTCACCATTCACTGTTATGAACGATGCAGCATTTCCGCTGAGCCTTTTATCATTCAGGGGTAGTTACAATGGAAAGCAGGTAGACCTTAACTGGTTAACAGCAAACGAATTTAATACGCAGGCATTTGTTGTGGAGAGAAGCAATGATGGGCGAACCTATGCAACGCTTGGACAGTTGAATGCGAGGAATGTGTCTGGTAACCATGCCTATTCTTTTGTGGATGTAAATGCCGCAGCCGGAACCAATTATTACCGGTTACAGATGTTCGATAAGGATGGCAGTATAAAATACAGCGGCGTAGTGGTAATAAAGATCGCACGTAAGGGTGAGTTGATTATTCATGCCAACCCGGTAAGGGATAACCTGATAGTTTTGTACCCTGCGGCAACAAAGGGTGCTACCATAAAAGTGGTTTCAATCGATGGAAAGAATAGTTTGATGATAACACCTGCCATTAATTCAAGGCAGGCAACAGTAAATGTTGCCACTTTATCACCCGGTATTTATTTGTTAGTGTACAACAACAACAATGAGAACATAACATTGAAGTTCGTTAAGCAATAGGTTAATTAGTGAAATGCAGGCCGGCGTAAGAGCCGGTCTGTTTTTATTATGCACGGGAACGATTGCGTAAAATATACGGGCAGCTGATTTTAGTTGAAAGCAATGCAGTTCAAAATATTTAATTTTATAAAAAATCGTCATTATGAAAAAAACATTACTCTCATTTTTTTGTGCAACCGGATTTTTACTGATGGCTGAAAATGCAAACTCACAAAGTGTTTACTGGAGGGAAGGTTTCGGTACCTGGGATGGACCCACCGGCGACCCTGGCGTAAGTGCTGCGGTAGGTACCGCCACAGGAGACGCAGGTTTATGGGGGCATTACGGTATATGGCGAACAACCGGTACCGGCTGTCCTTATTCCGATGGAACACCCAATCCGCATATCCGCTCAACAAGCGCTGCTATTACCGGCAATGGTGCCACTACCGATACAGCATACCTTGTAACACCCGAAGTAACCAACGGGATTAGCTCTGTAAGTTTCATTCGTTCAAGAAACAACAGGAGAACTTCTTTTTACTGGACACCAGATGCAAGCATAACCACCACCAACTGGATATTTGCTGCCGCCACCAATAAGAGTGTTGCATCTCCCGTTACAACTTGTACAGATACCCTCATCACCATTAACCAGCCAACTGCCCGCCGTTTACAAATTCGTTTTGAAAAAGCCGGCAACTCCGATGTGGACAGTATTGTATTGTTCAGTTCAACGCCGCTACCCATCAATTTTGCCAATTTAAAAGCTTACCAAAAAGCCAATGGTGTTCAGATTGAATGGTCGAATGCTACTGAAGCGAATATGGATAAATATGTAATTGAGCGTTCTGCTGATGGCAGCCGGTTTACCGAAATAACTTCTGTTGCCGCTAAAGGAAACAGGACAGCAATGGAAAGTTATACTTGGTACGACGCCACACCATTCAATGGAAATAATTTTTACCGCATTAAGGGTAATGAGAAAGACGGTACAAACAAATACACCGGTATTTTAAAGGTTATGATCGGCAAAGGCAAAGCGGGTATGGCTATAGCGCCAAACCCGGTTAGAGGTAACCTGCTGAACCTTCAGCTTAGCAATCTTGCTAAAGGAATGTACACACTTGTTTTAACCAATAGTTTAGGACAAAGGGTTTACAATAAAGCGTTGAACCACGAAGGAGGTGCTGCCAATTACCAATTACAATTATCATCAGCATTAAAGGGTGGTTTGTATAATTTGCAGTTGAACGATGGAACATCCGTAATTAATAGAAAAGTAATTGTTGAATAGTTGTTGATTATTGGAATTTTATAAAGGAGGAACTTCGGTTTCTCCTTTATCATTATGTGCTGGTATGAATTCATTTTAATAAAGCCTGTTGTATGAAAGTTAACATGAAGGGTATATGCGTATTTACCGCGTCGTTGTTTTTCTGCTCTTTTATCCCGTTAGTAAAAACCACTACCAAAGTTTATTTAATAGGAGATTCTACTATCGCTAATAAAGAAGTAAAGGCATACCCCGAAACTGGCTGGGGAATGCCGTTCACCTATTTTTTCGACTCCACAATTGCTGTTGATAATCGTGCAAAAAATGGCCGCAGTACCAAATCGTTTATGGTGGAAGGATTGTGGAAGCCTGTGGTAGAAAACCTGCAGGAGGGGGATTATGTTTTTATACAATTCGGTCATAACGATGAAGTGATAACCAAGAAAACTTACACTACCGAAGTAGAGTTTAAAACAAACCTCATTAAGTATGTAAACGATACAAGAGCCCGTAAAGCAATACCAGTATTGCTTACACCGGTGGCCCGCAGAAGCTTTGATGCGACAGGGATGGTAAAAGGAACACACGATGTGTACTCGCAAATAGTTAGAGAGGTTGCAAAAGAAAACAATGTTCCGTTAATTGACCTGGATGCAAAAAGCCAGGCATTGCTTCAACAGTTTGGCGCGGAAAATTCAAAATGGCTATACAACCAACTGGAGCCTGGCGAGCACCCCAACTATCCCGAAGGCGTAAAAGAAAATACACATTTTAATGAGTTGGGCGCCCGAAAAATGGCACAGCTTGTATTGGCGGGTATTAAAGATTTAAAGCTGGAACTTGCAATTCACACACGCCAAAAAAAATAAACCTGCATGCTGAAAAACTTTTTGCTTGTTGCCTGTTGCATTGTCCTTCTTTCGGCTGTTCAATCACAATCCAAAACATGGACGGTTGCTAAGGATGGAACCGGGAATTATTCCACGGTGCAGGAGGCATTGAATGCCGTTCCATCCAACAATAAAAAGCGAATCAACATCTTTATAAAAAATGGCGTTTATACCGAAAAGTTGCGTTTAGAAGCGGGAAAGAATTTTGTAACAATTACCGGTGAAGACAAGTTCAATACTATACTTACCTATAACGATCATACCGGCAAGATCTCGCCGCGTGGCGATACCATCAATACACGTTCGTCTGCAAGTTTTTTTATGATGGCAGATGATTTTGTTGCGCAAAACATCACCTTTCAAAACGATGCAGGTTTTAGTGCAGGGCAGGCAGTAGCCGTACAGGCAGATGGCGATAAAGCAGTATTTGAAAATTGCCGGTTCGTTGGTAACCAGGATGTGCTGTTTACACCTAACGAAAAAAGCCGTCAATATTACAACGACTGTTATATAGAAGGAACTACGGATTTTATTTTTGGTGCGGCTGCTGCATGGTTTGAAAGATGTCATATCCACAGCAAAAAAAATTCGCACATTACGGCTGCATCAACCCCTAAGGAAAAGTTGTTTGGTTATGTGTTTAATGATTGCGTATTAACAGGGGATACTTCTTTACACTCCGTTTCGCTTGGCAGGCCATGGCGCCCTTTTGCAAGTGTTACTTACATACGTTGTTTTATTGGCGAACACATTATGGCAAAAGGCTGGGCAAACTGGAATAATACGGAGAGCTACAAAACCGCACGCTACAGCGAATATAAAAATTACGGACCAGGCGCTACGCCCGCTTCACGAGTGAACTGGGCTAAGCAGCTTAGTGACGCAGAAGTGAAAACGTACACGCTAAAAAATGTTTTTAATGGTTGGGAACCTGTTAAAATAAGCCAATGAATTTCCGTAGAAAGGATGTAACGATCCGGTTGACTTACTTCGTTGGAGCACTATTTTCATTTTATGTGCTAAATGCCCAATCAATTAATAGCAGCATCAAGTCAAAACAAACAGTAGTGGATGGTAAGGGTAAAGGTGATTTCATTTCCATACAGCAGGCCATCAACAGCCTGCCCGATACATCATCTGTTCCGCGTGTTATCTTTATTAAGAAAGGTGTTTATAACGAGAAGGTTTTCATCCGTAAACACAACATTATACTTCGCGGCGAAGACCGTGAAAAAACGATCATAACCCAATCGATTGCCAGGGATGCATGGCGCTGTACGCATAACGATGATTGGGGAGTGGCTACGATAAACGTGGACGGCAACGATATTACTTTTTTGAATCTCACTATCACCAACAGCTTTGGCTTCGATTGGAAAAAAGACGAAATAATTGTTTGCCCGGCCGATACTATTGCCAGGCAAAAAACCATTGGGCGTAACAGCCATCAAATGGCATTACGCACCATGAAAGCCACTCGCTTAAAAGCGATCAATTGCCACTTTAAAGCATTTGGCGGCGATACGGTTAGCCCATGGAATGTAGAGGAAGGTCTTTTCTATTTTAAAGATTGTACCCTGGAGGGCGGTGTTGATTTTTATTGCCCGCGAGGCTGGGCATATGCGGAGAATTGCAAATTCATTGCACACTCCGGCGATGCTTCCATCTGGCACGATGGTTCTAAATTGGAAGATTCAAAAACGGTTTTAAAAAACTGTAGTTTCGCCGGGTTTGATGGTTTCAAGTTGGGCAGGTATCATAGAGATGCACAATTCTATCTTATCAACTGCACCTTTGCGGAAAATATGGCAAACCACGACATTTATAAAGTAGAAACGGCTAATATAATGCAATGGGGAAGACGAATTTATTACTACAATTGCCACAAAAAAAAGGGTGACTATCCATGGCATAAAAACAATCTTGAAACGGCTAAAGGTTCTCCTGGTGCAAAAGAGATAAACGCAGCGTGGGTGTTTAAAAGCAAATGGAATCCGGAGGCCAAATAGTAATGAAGATAATTTCAGCCATATTCATTTCACTTTCAGCTATCGCAAATGCACAACAGGTCATTCCCCGCGATACGAGCTTTACAGTTTTAAACACGTTCGTTAAAGAGAAAAAAAAATTTCCTTTTATTGAGATTGCCCAACCGTTAATGACTGCCGGAATTAAAACCGACCCGAATGTTGTGTATAGCAAGGTTGGTGAAAGAAAATTGCTTGCCGATGTTTTTCATCCCCAAAAAAAAAGTAAGAAACTTTACCCTGCGGTGGTAATGATTTTTGGTGGTGGATGGAAGTCGGGAGACCGGTCGCAGAACATTCCGATTGCACAACGACTGGCCGCCAAAGATTACGTAGCGGTAACAATTGACTACAGGCTTTCGCCGGAGGCACCTTACCCGGCAGCATTGCACGATGTGAAAGCGGCAATAAGGTGGTTGCGTGCAAATGCAGAAAAGTATAATGTTGATGTTAAGAAAGTAGCAGTACTTGGCATGTCGGCTGGCGGACAACTTGCTGCCTTAACCGGAACAACAAATGGCAACAAACAATTTGAAGGCGATGGCGGAAACAAAGAACAATCGAGCAGCGTGCAGGCTATTGTTGATATAGATGGGGTACTTGCCTTCAGGCATCCGGAATCATCCGAGGGCAAAGTGGCTGCTGAGTGGTTAGGTGGCACTTCGGCAGAAAAGCCGCAGGTTTGGGAAGAAGCCTCCCCGTTAACACACGCAGGCATCAACACGCCACCCATACTTTTTATTAATAGTTCAACGCCGCGCTTTCATGCAGGTCGCGATGACATGATAAAAAAGCTGGATCAATCTAAAGTATACTCCGAGATGCATACGTTGCCCGATACACCGCATCCATTTTGGTTTTTTCATCCTTGGTTTGAACCTACCGTTAACTTCACTATTGATTTCCTGGACAAGATTTTCAAATCAAATAATACAACCAAATCAACGAAATATTAATACCTTAAAACCCTTCAACGATAAATCAAACATCAACATGAAAAAGAACCTGACGTACTGCTTACTTTTGCTCGCCACATTTACATTTACCGCCTGTGGAAACAATGAAAAAAAAGAAGCTGTGAACGAAACAACCAAAACAAGTAAGGGCATTAGCCGCCAGGATTGGGGAGAAACCGATGGCGTAAAAGTTTCCCTTTACACGTTAACCAACAAAAATGGTGTGCAGGTAAAAATATCTAACTATGGCGGCGTGGTAACATCGTGGACAACACCTGATAAGAATGGCAAGATGGCGAACATACTATTAGGCTTCGACAGCCTGGGTGGTTACCTGGCAAAGCCCCCTTATTTTGGTGCATTGATAGGGCGTTATGGAAACAGGATAGCCAATGGAAAATTTAAGATCGATGCAGCTAACTACACGCTGGCAACCAACAATGGTAAGAACGCATTGCATGGTGGTAATAAAGGCTTTGATAAGGTGGTTTGGGATGCAACCGTTGCATCAGATAGCACACCATCGTTAACATTGAGTTACCTGAGCAAGGATGGCGAAGAAGGTTATCCCGGTAACCTGAAAGTAATGGTTCAATATTCCTTGTCGGACGACAATGAATTGTCGGTTGAATACAACGCAGAAACAGACAAGACCACCGTTATTAATCTTACCCAGCACAATTACTATAACCTTACCGGCGATCATTCAAATACCATACTCGATCATACTTTGATGATAGATGCCGGTCATTATACACCGGTGGATTCAACATTGATACCTACCGGGGAAATTAAGGCGGTGAAGGGAACACCGTTTGATTTTACCACCACTACAAAAATTGGTGCCCGTATTGACAGTGTGCCGGGTGGCTATGATCACAATTGGGTGTTGAATAAAAAAGAAGAGTCAATGCAAATGGTTGCAACATTAGCCGACGAAGTAAGCGGAAGAAAAATGGAAGTGTACACCACCGAACCTGGTCTTCAGTTTTACTCTGGTAACTTTTTAGATGGTACTATCAAAGGTAGTGATGGCAAGCCTTTCAATGTGCATACAGGTTTATGTTTGGAAACACAGCATTTCCCCGATTCGCCCAACCAACCAAAATTTCCATCAACATTATTAAAACCGGGACAGAAATATCATACTGTTACTAAGTATAAGATTTCGGTTCAATAAAATTTGCAACGCAACAGCAACAAATGACAAAAGCGTTTTTATTCGACCTGAATGGCACGATGATAAATGATATGCATTATCATATTGAAGCATGGCATGGAATATTGAATAATCTCGGGGCAAACATTTCTATTGAACGAGTGAAAGAGGAATGTTATGGTAAGAACAGTGAATTGCTCGAACGCATTTTTCCCGGCAGGTTTTCTCCGGAAGAGAAGGACAACATGAGTTATGAAAAGGAGAAGGTTTACCAGCAGGCTTTCAAACCTAGTTTGAAGCTTATAGATGGGCTCGATGATTTTTTACTGAATGCACACCAAAGCGGCATTAAGATGGCAATTGGTTCTGCAGCCATTATGTTCAACATTGATTTTGTAATTGATGGCACCGGTACACGAAAATATTTTGATGCCCTGGTGAGCGCAGATGATGTGGTAGAAAGCAAACCGCACCCGGAAACCTTTTTAAAGGCGGCAGAGAAATTAGGCGTGTTGCCAAACGAATGCCTGGTTTTTGAAGATACACCCAAGGGAGTGGAAGCCGCTAACAATGCAGCAATGAAATGTGTTGTCATCACCACACTTCATCAGCCAAATGAGTTTGATCGTTTCAATAACATCATTTGTTTTGCTTCCGATTTTAAAAATCTCTCCTCTCTTATACCCGTTCCATTACCAGTTAAAGGAAGTATTATTTTAAAGTAAAAATTGCCATCATGAATTCGTTGAACAATTATGTAATAGGCGTGGATTATGGGTCAGATTCAGTTCGATCACTTTTAGTAGATGCTTCCAACGGTAAAGAGATCGCGTCCTCCGTTTATTATTATCCACGCTGGAAAGCGCAGCAGTTTTGTGATCCGTCCATCAACCAGTTCAGGCAGCATCCGCTGGATTATTTGGAGGGATTGGAAAAGACCATAAAAGAATGCCTGGCAAAAGCGGGTGATGATATTGTTAAGCAGGTAAAAGCGATCTCCATAGATACCACCGGATCCACGCCGGTAGCAGTTGATAAACATGGTACACCGCTCTCCTTACTTCCGGGGTTTGAGAATAATCCCAATGCCATGTTTGTTCTTTGGAAAGATCATACATCGGTAGATGAAGCCGCGGAGATCAATGCGCTTGCTGATAAATTTGATGTGAACTACCTGCAATTTGTGGGCGGTATATATTCATCAGAATGGTTTTGGGCAAAGCTGCTGCATGTGCTTCGCGAAGATGAAGAAGTAAGAAAAAATATTCATTCATGGGTGGAGCATTGTGACTGGATTCCTTTTGTACTTACAGGTGGCAATGATGTAAGCGAAATGAAGCGTGGTGTTTGCTCTGCAGGTCATAAATGTTTATGGG
>JANPIA010000240.1:0-3184 GCA_031424735.1 Segetibacter sp. | reverse complement strand
ATCCAGCTAAAATACCGTGGCAATAAGGATATTGGTATGTATATGGGCAACCTGTTAGGCAGGCAACTTTCTGCCAGCAACCGGTTTAACGAGGTGGATGTATTGGTGCCCTTACCCCTTAATCCACGCCGCGAAAAAAAGAGAGGTTACAACCAGGCAACTGCATTGTGCAAAGGCATTACAGAAATTTGGCAAAAGCCCGTTGCCGAGAAAGTAATGGTAAGAAAAGTGCACACCGAAACCCAAACCCACAAAGGCAGGATCAACCGTTGGGAGAATATGGATGGCGTATTCCAGGTTTTACATCCGGATGAATTGCAGGGCAAGCATTTATTATTGGTAGATGATGTGGTTACCACCGGCGCCACCCTCGAAGCTTGCGGTTCTGAAATGCTGAAAGTGCCTGGCACAACACTTAGCATAGCTACACTTGCCTACACCTTACTTTAACATCTTCACCGTCTACTCTGCGCCTCTCCGCCTCTACGGTAATATAAATAACCGCAGAGACGCAAAGCCGCAGAGAAACAACCCGACTTAGAACTGAATATCCTACATTTGAAACACATGAAAAATAGCTGGACAAGAGTTGTATTTGGTTTGCTGGTAATGGTGATAGTCTCCTGCAATAAAACATCTTTCATCACCAGCCCCGATGCTTTCGTTCAAACATCTGCCGATACCATCCACTTCGATACTGTATTCACAACAACTGGTTCTGTAACCCAGGCTTTCAAAATATTCAACAGCAATAACCAAAAACTGAGGCTTAGTAAAGTAAAGCTGATGGGTGGTTCCGCATCGGCTTTTAAATTAAATGTAGATGGAACGCCTGGGGTTGATTTTACAAACATTGAGCTTGAAGCAAACGATAGCATCTATGTATTCGTCTCGGTGGCAGTAAACCCAACTGCTGCCAACCTGCCGTTTATTTTGCGCGATAGTGTACTCATCAACTTTAATGGCAACGATCGATTTGTTCAACTGGATGCATTCGGTCAGAACGCCAATTTTTTGAGAAACCGGAGGGTAACAAAGGACAGTTTATGGAATAATAACTTGCCGTTCGTTATATTAGGCGGGTTAGTGGTTGATAGTAACATCGCGCTCACCATTAACAAAGGAACCAGGATATATTGCCATGCCGATGCTCCCATTATAATTAATGGAACACTAAAAGTGAATGGCGATACAAGCAACCGTGTAACCTTTCGAAGTGATCGTTTAGACCCAGGCTACCGCGATTATCCGGGGAGTTGGCCAGGCATTTATTTCAACAGCAGCAGTAAGGATAATGTGCTAAATTATGCGATCATCCAAAACGCCTTCCAGGGCATCATTACACAACTTCCGTCGTCGAACAGCAATCCAAAGGTTACTTTGAATGAGTGCATCATCGATAATATTTACGATGCCGGCATCCTTTGCCTGAACAGCAGTTTAAATGCCCGCAACTGTCTTATTAGTAACTGCGGAAACAATATAGAGATTGGTGCCGGGGGTACATACAATTTTACACATTGCACGGTAGTTACTTATGGCAGCAGTTTTATCCAGCATAAAAACCCGGTTCTTTTTATATCCAACTCAAATGGCCCCAGCCAGCAACTTCCTTTTGCCGCCGTGTTTCGCAATTGTATTTTTTATGGAGAGGGTGGCACTGCCGAGGATGAAATTGTGGTAGATAAAAAGGGAACAGCAGCTTTTGCATTAAACTTTCAAAACAGTCTATATCGTTCCGGCAAAACAGATCATGTGCAGAATTATACGTTCAGTAATGTAATTAAAAACCAACCGCCTCAGTTCGATAGTATCGATGCCTCCCGGCGAATATTTAATTTCAAGTTAGGTGCCGGCTCCCCGGCATTGGGTAAAGCGCTTCCCGGACTTATGTTCGACCTGGATGGTAAACCCAGAGGTTCAACTCCTGATATCGGTTGTTACGAAAGACAGTAGATGACTTACATTGCTTTCTTATGTATATTATTTTTGGCTAAAGCCCAATCACAATATGAGTCACTTCCCCCCCCCGGGCTAAAGAGCCGGGGCAATACACCGGCGCAAAAAAATGAAGCGCCAAACACTGGAAAAGATCGACTTTATACGCTAACCAACATTACTATTTCATTTCCCCGATGCTTAGGTCCGGGAAAACAAACAACCTCACCCTGCTGGCTTTAGCCAAATATTTCGCAATACTATTTGTTAAACTAAAGCCATTTACAAAACTTTAAAAAAATATCCTGCATTTTTAATTCCGTAAATTCGAACTTTCACCTTTATCGTATTGTAATACATTCAACAATCTAATTCATGCGTACTGCTATTTTTTCTTTTTTAACTGTGATGCTTTTTGCATCTGCCTGTAACCGAAAAATGACCACCCAGCAAGATCCCAAAAGTATTTACCAATTTAAAGTTCCGTCTATTGAAGGAGGTACCATTGACTTTGCTTCTTTCAAAGGAAAGAAGATACTTGTTGTAAACACCGCTTCAAAATGTGGTTACACCCCTCAATTCGATGGGTTGGAAAAACTTTATAAAGCCAATAAAGACAAACTGGTGGTGGTTGGTTTCCCCGCAAACGATTTTGGCAAGCAGGAGCCCGGTACCAACGAAGAGATACAGGAATTTTGCAAACTGCGCTATGGTGTAACATTCCCGTTAGCCAGCAAAATAGATGTAGTGGGCAACAATACACACCCGGTTTACAAATGGCTTACCCATAAAGAAGCTAATGGCGTATTGGATGCTACCATTAAATGGAACTTCAATAAATTTTTGTTAGATGAAAATGGACGCCTGCTTGAATATTACCCCAGCAAAGTGTTACCCGAAGGCGAAGAAATAGCCAAATACCTGAAGTAATTTTTTTAATGAAGTTGGAAGCCTCCTTAACCGGGAGGCTTTTTTCATTTTCCGAAAACATGGTTACCACTATCTTCGCTGCCCATGCTTTTTAAAGAAGTTATTGCACAACACCAAGTAAAGCAGCACCTTGCCGAAATGGTTCAGCAAAACCGCCTGAGCCATGCGTTACTCTTTCTTGGTAAGGAAGGCAGTGGGGCGTTGCCGATGGCGCTTGCTTTTGCTCAATACCTTGTTTGCGAAAAAGTAAATGGAAGGTCGGCCTCCAGCCAGCCAGGTCCATCGTTATTTGGGTTTGATGAACCAGCCGAGGTAG